>JBEVIK010000014.1:0-19433 GCA_040510715.1 Candidatus Limnocylindrales bacterium | reverse complement strand
AGTGGATCCAACCCCACCCGAACTCTGGCTCGACGTTCAGCGAGAGCTCGACCACGTAGGCACCTCGTCGTCCGTCGGACGCGCGTCCACCGCCACCGAGGATCGGAACGACATCATGGCGATGATGCAGTGGGGGTCAACATCCGCGATCGCTACCGGACCGGTCCGGGCGACCGGGCCCGGTGGTCGGCGCATGGGCCCGGATGTGTGGCGGGGCTACGCGGCGAGTGACACCAGCAGGCCGATGACGGCACTCGCGACGACCACGATGAGGCTGCCCACGAGATCCGGCTTGAACACCATCAGGGCGACGATGCCGAGGGCCAGACCGAGTCGCAGCGCCAGCGAGCGCACGAGGGTCGCATCGCGCACCGCTTCGGTGAGCTCGGACGACCAGCCACCCTGTGCCTGAGCGATCCGTGGGCCAAGGCGACGCATCACGCCGCCGGTCACGACCATCCCGATCCCGGCGAGCACCAGCATCGACAGCAGGGCGACGCCCGTCCAGGCCGGGAAGTGCCAGCGGTCCGCCGCCATCCAGAGACCCGGGATGAGTATGACGAGCAGCGCCACCGGGCCGCCCCTGCGCATCACCCCGACGAGCCCCATCGAGGCGCGAGCCGCCTCGACCGAGCCCGCGGACCGGAACCGCAACAGGCCCATCGTCTCGATGCCCAGGAGCGAGAACAGGAACAGGGCCCCGACGACGTGCGCGTAGAGCGCGACCAGGTACAGGTCCACCGCCATCCTCCCGCCATGCGATGTGCGTCAGCCGTGACGCGCAGCCTAGCAGCGCGGATACGCGCGCCTGGGGCGTCATCGCAACGGGTGGCAGACGATGGGCGCTTGCGTACCCCCCCGTCAGTAGGTTGTCGATGGTCGAACGTGCCACCGGTACCATGGGCTCGGAAGCCGCTCGACCGGCAAACTTCGTGCGCGGACCGAGCAGCCTACATCGCCCCCGTAGCTCAGTGGACAGAGCAACCGCCTTCTAAGCGGTGGGTCGCAGGTTCGATCCCTGCCGGGGGCGCCATGTCCCAGGATTCGTGCTTGGAGTGACGGTCGCCTGGCTCGGATCATGTCTGGAGGGCCAGTACTGAACCATCGCCTACCGATGTGCCCGGGCCCATGTCCGTGCGGTCGCCGGGCGTCCGGCGGGCCCTGCGGGATCTGTCAGAGGGCCCCTGGGCGTGGGCCCTCCTTTGGCGCCGACCATTTCGTCCGGGTCCGCGATGGTGGCAGTGATGAAGCCAGCCAACCTCCGCGCTGTGCACGCGGGATGCGATCGCGAACGGGAACGCGAGCGACCGCAGCCAAGGGCGCGTATCGCGAGGCGGGCGCGCTAGGACTCCGATGAACCCCACTCGATCGTCGTGGCCAGGCATGCCATCGACTGCGGGTCCACGCCGGCATCGACTCGATGGACGATCGACCCTGCCGCATCGTCCCTAGCGAGTCTCGCGCGCGTCGGTCCGCGGCAGGTCGACTGGCGAGTCGTGGACGTAGACCAGCAGGAACCCCCCGGAGCCGTCGTCGTCAGGCATACAACTCTGTCGTTCCCGAACGACCAGGCAGTCACGGGATTCCACCGTGAGCTCGTGATGGATCAGCGTCGGCGATGCCGTGTCGAACCCCGTCGGGGCGTCCGTCTCGACCACCCAGTACGCACCTTCGGGCGCCGCGGGGAACACCAGGTACCCGGAGGTCGCGGTGCCGTCCCAGATGACGCCATCCGATTCGGCTTCGAAGATGCCGTCACCGTCATCGGCATGGATGGCGAATGCGGCCCCTCGTAGGAGGCTGTCGTCGCGCGGAGAGCCGGTGCCATGGTCGTTCACCTTGGCGATGATGATCGGAGCCGGGAGCGGCTCGTCCTGCGGCCCGTCGGGTCCGGCCGTCGGTCCAGGGATGTCGTCTGGCGAGGGTCCGGGGGAGGGCCGGATCGTGGGCCCCGGAACCTCGACGGGCTGTGAAGGTTCCGCGGACGCTGCCCCGACAGCATCCGTCGGCACCGGCGCCGACGGCAGGGGTCCGCTGGGCGGGGCGCCGGATGCCTCGGGTGTCGCCAGGCCGCCCGGCGGCGGGGTGTCAATAGGTGACGGGGCCGCGGATACCGCAGGGCTCACCGATGTCTCGGGGCTAGGTTCTGGCGTCGCGACCGGCGCCTGTGTCGGCTCAGGGGTGATCGGCTCCTGGCTCGGTTCAGCCGAGGGCACGGGCGAGACGATCGGCTCTGCCGAGGGCACGGGCGAGACGATCGGTTCAGCCGTGGGCTCGGGGGTCGGCTCTGCCGTGGGCTCGGGGGTCGGCTCTGCCGTGGGCTCGGGGGTCGGTCGCTCGGTGGGTCTCGGGGTGGGCTCGGGGCAGTCGATGGTCACGATGAGGGATCGATCAGCGACCGCCGATGTCTCGCTCTTGGTGCTGGTGACCTGGGCATGGATGTTCAGGTCGTGATCGCCGGGCTCGCGGTGGAACGACGCCTCCCACGCTGTGTTCCCGACGTACGCGAAGTCCGGCGGTCCGCCACTCGTCCCCGACGACCCATCGACGAGCTTCTTGGCGTCGTTGTCCTTGACGTAGTTGTCGCCATCGGAGGGGACGATGTTCCAGCCCGACACGGTCTTGACGTACACGAACATCGTCTCCGAGCCGCATTCGTAGCGGGCATACAGCTTGGAGAGGACGTCCTTCTCGGGCTTGCCGGCCTGGTACATGTCCGCGAGGAAGTCCTTGCTCGACTCGTCCCAGTCGCCCGCGCTGCCGTCGATGTCGATCCCCGCCGGATCCACCTCGCGGACGTTCGGGGCGGCTGCGGTGGCTGGTAGGACCACCAGGTCGCCGCCTAGGAACCGGGCGAGAACGCCGAGCATCAGGATCGTGACGAGGGCGAGCGGCGCCCTCGGGCGCGGGGATCCGGACCACATGATCCGCGACCGATCCATATCCGCCCCCCAACCTCGCAGCGTGCGCGCGTCCGAAACCATGCGAACCCTAGCAGTCCACTGTGACATTGCCCGCAGGAGGCCGGCGTCGGTCCATCGCGACGAGCTCCGACCAGACAGCTCGACACGAAACTCCGTTGCTCTCGGGCCCGCGCTACAGCAGACCTGGGGGCCCCGCCTTCTCGGCGGTGGGTCGCAGGTTCGATCCCTGCCGGGGGCGCCACGTCACGCGCTGCGGCGCTCGTATGATGGCGTTCGCGGGCACGGACCAGCGCGGCTGCCGTCGACGCAGGCACCGCTCGGCCCGCGGTTGCCCTGCCGGACGCGCATGCGTGGAGGTCCAGATGATCCGACGACAGGCGGGCGCGATGCTCGTGGCATTGGCCATGGCCGCGATCGGCCCCACGACGGCCTTCGCGCAGGCGGTCTCGCCGGATGCCAGCGCCGCGCCGCTCGACCCTGCCGCCGCGGGCGCATGGTGCGAGGCCAAGGGCGGCACGGTCGAGACTCGCGACGCGTACTACGGCACCAACGATGACCAGTCCGCGTGGGTGGACCTCGGCCGGTCCATCGAGCTGTGCCGGTTCGAGGCCAACGACGAGTCACGCATCTACGTGGACACCTGGACGCTCGCCACGCCGACGCCCACGCTCGCGTCCGTGGCGTACCTCGCCAAGGTGCAGAACGAGCTCGATCCCGCCAAGGGCAACCCGGCGACCCAGAACTGTGCCGCGCTGGGCGGCTCCTCGAGCTTCGGCACCGGCGCGGCCGGCGGCGGCTGGGTGAACCTCGACGACCCCACCTTCCAGGTGGTGGCGCTCTGCGTGTTCCCCGATGGATCCGCGATCGACGATTGGGGCATCACGTACTACGCCGGTGATGTCGTCCGAGGCGCCGATCTCGCGCCGCTGTTCGGCTGGACCGACCAGGACCCGCTGCCGCCGTTCTTCGGCTGACCCGGCCGTGCGGCCGAGGGGCCGCTCCGGCGGCCGTGGATCGTGCGCCGACGCAACACCCTGGGTACCGCGCCAGCCCGGCACAAGTACGGCTTGGCGCGACCACCTGCCGACGGCACCATCCGTCACATCACCCGGCCCCACCGCAGCGGACCCGTCCGCAGTGGACCAGGTGATTGTCGCCAGCGGCGTCCTCCGAGCACGCCGTGGTACTCCGAGCAGTGTCCAGAGAGCACCACGAACGATGAGGAACGACAGCACGATGGCGCCCACGGCGGTCAATGACCTCGGCCCCATGCTCACCGCGAGTGAGGTCGCGGAGATGCTCCACCTCCATGTCAACACCGTGAAGCGTCTCGGCGACCGGGGCGAGCTGCCCTTCTACCGGGTATGCAAGCGCGGTGACCGCAGGTTCCGGCTCGACGACGTGATGGCGTTCCTGGCGCGCAATCGCTAGGACCTCTTCCGGGCGGCGGCAGCCGCGCCATCTCGAGAGCGAGGAACGCCGCGGCTGACATGCCGCGGCGTCCGCGTGCCGGCGGCCCCGGCTGTCACATGATCCGGCCTACTCCTCGGCGCCCGGTGCCATCTGGGAGTTGCGGAGCATGAACCCGTAGCCCAGGAAGCCCAGGCCAGCCAGGAGCATCAGGATGCCCAGGACGGTGAAGGTGCCCTGGAGGGCATCGATCCCGTTGCGGCCGTTGACGACGAGCATCAGGCCCACGATGACCGTGAGGGCCGACACGATGAGGGCCACGATGGGGATCCCGGATCCGGGCTCCCGGCGTGCGAAGGTCGCCAGCAGCGCCACGAGGCCGTAGAGCACGAGACCGATGCCCAGGATGATGGCGAGCGCCACGGTACCGATGTTGCGATCCTCGACGACGAACGCACCGATCACCGTGATGAGGCCCACGGTCACGCCCACGCCTGCACGGAACGCCACGGTCGCCAGGCGCGCAGGCGCCACCTGGCCGCGCATGATGCGCCAGGTGGACAGGAGTGCCATCGCGAGCAGCAGCACGGCGATGAGCTGGAGCGCTGCCGAGGCGCCGAACCCGGGCGCAAGCCAGATGATGAGGCCTGCGACACCGAGGATCACGCCCTGCGTCATGACGACCTGCCAGCGGGCGCCCTTCTTCCAGGGCGCGAGGCCACCCGCTGCCTGGGCAGCGCCCATGATGGGGTCGTCGTCGGCGGCAATGGTGGCGGGGCCGGTCGCGGTGGACGTCGTCCCCCCAGGTGCGGACCCCGCGCCCACGGGGCCGGTGACCGGATCGTCGGGCATCGTGTCGGTACCTCCTGGCGGTGCATCCCGAGGCGAGAATGGCCAGCCGTGCGGCTGGCGTCGGCCCCAGGGCCGGTGGGCGGATGTTATATCAATCCGGTATAGCGCTCGAGCGTGATATCACTGCCTGATAACCTCCTGCCGTGACAGCGACGCTGGGCATCTGCATCTTCGGTGACGTGGTGGGGTCACGCGCCAGGCCGACCGAGGCGACGGCATGGCTGGAGCGGCTCCGGGACCGTCTCGAGACGACCTGTCCGCGACGCCTTGCCGCCTTCGAGTTCACCCAGGGGGACGAGATCCAGGGGTTGCTGCCCGTCGACGCGGATGCGCTCACGCCGGTGCTCGATGCCATGCTCCAGCCCCACGATCGACCGGACGGCGCGCCGCACATGCGCTGGGTCATCGCGGCGGGACGCATCGACCCGGGGGAGGGCCCCGCAACGAAGCGCACCGGGGAGGCGTTCCTGGCCGCCCGTGCGCTCATCACCGAGGCAGGCCGGGACGGCGACGGCCTCCGATGCAGGACCGGCGACCGCGAGGCGGATGCGCTGCTCGACGACGTGGCACCCGTGTTGGCGTCGATCATCGACCGGATGACCGACCGGCAGCGCGAGGTGCTCCACCTCCAGGCCATCGACGGGATGCGCCAGGAGGCGATCGCCGATCGACTGGGGGTCAGCCAGCCCGCCATCTCGGGTGTCCTGGCGCGCGCCGGTGCGCGGGATGTCGCACGTTTGACAGCGGCGGTCCGTACCCTGCTCAGGGACGGCATCCGCCGTACCCACGGCGATGGCGTGGCTGGACGGGAGGTCAGATGAACGGTGGTGTGCTGGTGCTGTCGTGGTTGGTGCTGGGGCACCTCCTGGCTGACTTCGTGCTCCAGCCCGACCACGTTGCGACCCGCAAGTTCGGGCACGGACCCGACGCGTGGCGCGCGCTCGGCATGCACGTGCTCATCGTCGGCGTGGTCGCGGCGCCGATCGTGCTCGTGTACGGCCTGCCCGGCGTCGCCTACGTCGCGGTGACCGTGATCACGCACCTGTTCATCGACCGGACCAAGATCGAGGCCACGCTGCGCATGGACCAGGCGCCCCCGCCGGCCGAGGCGCCCGGCGACCCGGAGATGGTGCCCGGCTGGTCGCCCATGCCGGGTGTCTGGTTCCTGCTCGACCAGCTGGCGCATCTCGGCGTGCTGGTCGGGGCGTGGGCGCTGTTCCTGGCGCGAGCCGAGCCGCTCGACTGGTGGAATGACCTCGTAGCGCGCATCGCGGCGTCCGGCGACGGCGACGCGATCGGGCGCATCGCGCTGGGCGCCGTGGTCATCAGCGCCCTGGTCGTGGCCAACACCCGCGCCGGCTCGCTCTTCGTGGGCACGCTCGTGCGCGCGCCCCGTCCGCCCGTGGTGCAGGACTCGCGGTCCGAGGATGGCCCGTCCGTGGCACGCATCGGGGCGACCATCGGCGTCATCGAGCGGCTGCTCATCGCGACCCTCGTGCTCGCGGGCGGGGTCGCGGCGGTGGGCCTCGTCATCGCGGCCAAGACCATCGCCCGGTTCCGGCAGCTGGAGGACCGGCTGTTCGCCGAGTACTACCTCCTGGGCACCCTCGCGAGCGTCTCCCTCGCGGTCATCACGAGCCTCATCGCGCAGCTCGCCCTCGCATGAATGGCCGGGTCACATGGCCCGCATGACCGATCTCTCGGTCCTCGTCGCCGGTCTCGCGGCGCTGCGAGCCTCGGGGTCGCCGCGCCTGGTCGCCGTGGGCTGGGCGACGGTGGACCTCGAGCGGACCCTCGATGACCTCGGCATCGCGGACGGCGGGCTCATCGTGGACGAGCCCCTCCTGGGTGCACGGGCGAGCCGGATCGACCTGGGCGGGACCGCCGTGCTGGTCCTCGAGCCCACGACCGAGGGTCGCCTCGCGGCCGCACTCGCGCGCCGGGGCGAAGGCATCTGCGCGCTCTACCTGTCGCCGGATGGACCGGGAGGGCGGTCGACGCAGGTCACCGCACTCGGGCTCCCGGGCCGGCTCCTGCCGCACGACCAGCCGTGGGGGCCGTTCGTCATCGAGGTCGAGGACCGCTGACCCGTCTCGCCCTACCAGCGCTCCTCGTGGACCATCGAGGCCAGGTCGTGCCGACCGCCCGCCTGGAGGGGACGGGTGAGGTCCGTCGGGTCGGCCGGATACCCGAAGCTCAGGATGTACTCGCAGTGGTGATCCTCGGGGAAGCCCAGGATCTCGCGGCAGGCGGCGTGCTCGTAGACCGTGCCGGGGCACGACCCGATGCCCAGGGCCCACGCCGCGAGGGTCATGTTCTGCGCCGCGCGACCCAGGTCCCACATCACCGACAGGGGCAGGTCGCCGGTGTGCGGATCGGGGGTCACGAGCGCGATCGCGACCGACGCCCCGGCGATGTGGCCGCACCACGGCCCGAGCTTGGACAACCGTTCCAGCGTGCTCCGGTCGCGCACGACCACGAACGCCCATCGCTGGAGGTTCTTGGACGAGCCGGCGCGCCGTCCCGCGTGGAGGATGGTGGCCAGCGCGTCCTCCGGGATCGGATCGTGGGTGAACCGCCGGGTCACCCGCTGGCGGCCGATGGCGTCGAGGGTCTCCATGGCGCCAAGTATGCGACCGGGCGCACCGGGGACGGTATCGTGACCGCATGACACCACCCGTGACGGCCCCTGGACCGTACCCCGACATCCTCGAGGTCGTGGTCGAGATCCCGCGGGGCAGCCGCAACAAGTACGAGTTCGACCCGGTCGCCGGCGTGTTCCGGCTGGACCGTGTGCTCTCGTCCGCGGTGTTCTACAACTTCGACTATGGCTTCGTCCCCGGCACCCTCGCCGATGATGGCGATCCCACCGACACGCTCCTGCTCATCGACGAGCCGACGTTCACCGGCTGCCACGTCTGGGCTCGCCCCGTGGGCATGCTCGAGATGCGCGACGAGCAGGGAGGCGACTTCAAGATCCTGTGCGTGGCGGTGGGTGACCCGCACCAGGCGCACGTCAAGCGCCTGAGCCAGGTCCGTCCGCACCGGCTCGTGGAGATCGAGCACTTCTTCCAGACCTACAAGCTGCTGGAGGACAAGACCGTCGACGTGGTCGGCTGGCATGACGCCGACCGGGCGCGGGAGGTGCTCCTGACCGACCGGGATGCCCACGAGCGAAGGCAGGCCGACCCCCCGGAGGCGGGCTGATGGCGACCCCGTCGGAGGTCATCGAGGTCGCGGGCCGGGAGGTGACCATCACCAACCCGGCCAAGGTCTTCTTCCCGGAGACCGGGGACACCAAGCTCGACCTGGTGCGCTACTACCTGGTGGTCGCGGACGGGGCCCTCCGGGGCGCGGGCGGGCGCCCGATGGCCCTCAAGCGGTTCGTCAACGGCGCGGCCGGCGAGGCGTTCTTCCAGAAGCGGGCGCCCGAGTCGCGGCCCGATTGGATCGAGACCGTGGAGCTCTCGTTCCCGTCCGGCCGGACCGCTGACGAGGTCGTCATCCGCGACGCCTCCCAGCTCCTCTGGATCGTCAACCTCGGGTGCATCGACCTCAACCCGCACCCGGTGCGTGCCGAGGACCTCGACCATCCCGACGAGCTGCGGGTGGACCTCGACCCCATCCCGGGCGTGCCATGGGACCACGTGCGGCGCGTGGCGCTGGTCGTCCGGGAGTCGCTCGCGGACCACGGCCTGGTGGGCTGGCCCAAGACCTCCGGGTCGCGCGGCATCCACATCAACGTGCGCATCGAGCAGCGCTGGACGTTCCCGGAGGTCCGTCGCGCTGCGCTCGCGCTCGCTCGCGATGTCGAGCGGCGGGCACCCGACCTCGCCACCAGCCGCTGGTGGAAGGAAGAGCGCCACGGGGTGTTCATCGACTACAACCAGAACGCCAAGGATCGGACCGTGGCTTCGGCCTATTCGGTCCGGCCGACCAAGGATGCGCGGGTCTCGATGCCGCTGCGCTGGGACGACGTCGCGGACGTCGAGATGGAGGCGTTCACCCTGCGCAGCGTGCCCGCGCTGTACGAGGCGCGCGGTGATGCAGCGGAGGGCATCGACGAGGCGGTGGGCTCGCTCGAGTCACTGCTGGAGCTGTCGGCCCGCCACGAGGCCGAGGGGCAGGGCGATGCGCCATGGCCGCCGCATTACGCCAAGCCGGAAGGCGAGCCGCCCAGGGTCCAGCCATCGAAGCAGCGGCGCGCGGCGACCGAGTACGGCCCATCCGACCCTGAGAGCCTCGCCGCGGCGGTGGCTGCCGGATCAGCGCCACCGCCGACGAGTGGCTCGAAGCCCACGCCGACCGGCCGCCGGAAGACCTCGATCCCGGTGGTCGAGGTGGCACGTGCCCAGCACAAGGAAGAGGCGCTCGAGGCGCTAGAGCGTTGGAAGGCGCGTCACCCCGACGTCGTGCCCCACCTCGAGCCCGCGGACGTCCTCGTGGACGGCATGCGCGGTCGCTCCACGCTGTGGTACCGCGTGCGGGTCAACCTCATCCACGTGCCGGCAGGGCAGCGCCCCAGCCAGGAGCCGCTCGACGCCGACTACGACCCGTGGGCCGGCTTCGAGTGGCCCGACCGATCGGGGCAGGCGCAGCGGGCACCCCGGAAGAAGCCGCCCGCGACGACCGACTGACCGCCAGCGACGCCCGACCGACCCCGGATCAGGTGTCGGGCTGGACCTCCTTGAGGCGGAAGTGACCGCCGCCGATGAGGAGGCACAGGAAGATGATCGCGTAGAAGATGAGCGGCACGGCGGGAAGCGACAGCCGCTCGGTCATGGAACCCGCGATCACGGTCGTGTCCTCGAACTGGAAGCTGATCGGGCCGAGGCCGTATGCCCACGCACCGGTGGCGACGCTGGCGACGATCGCGACGAGGCTGATGAGCATGCCCAGCGCCCGTCCCCATCCCCGGTGGCCGAAGATGCCGAGCGCGCTCAGCAGCTCGAGCAGGCCGCCGATGAGGAGGGCGACGCCGATGATGGTCGCGGATGTCTGGACGAGGTCCACGATCGACGCATCGATGCCCGTGAACACGACGTCATCCACGAGCCCGCCGACCGCCACGAACGCCGCGCCCGACAGGAGGGCGAGCACGCCCGCGAGGACGAGCAGGAGGCCCGCGAACAGGGCGAGGAACGACCGGCCCTTGCGGTATTCCGGCTCGGTCTGCTGCCAGTAGCTCGCGGCGGCCGCGCCGCCCCATCCCTGCTGGCCATAGCCCTGCTGATACGCCGGGCCCTGCTGGTAGCCCGACCAGCCTGATGCCTGCTGTCCATATCCCGGTTGCTGGCCGTAGCCCTGCTGGGGGTAGCCCGGCTGGGCGTACCCCTGCTGCTGGCCGTAGCCGGCGGGGCGCTGCTGGGCGTACCCCTGCTGGCCGTACCCCTGCTGGGGATAGCCCTGCTGCTGGGGATAGCCCTGCTGCCCTTGCTGGCCGTAGCCCTGCTGCTGGGGATAGCCCGGCTGCCCTTGCTGGCCGTAGCCCTGCTGGGGATACCCCTGCTGGCCGTAGCTGCCCTGCTGGCCGTAGCCCTGCTGGGGGTTGCCGGCCGGACGCCGGCCCCAGGCCTGTGCAGGTGTCTGCGGAGCGGGTGCCTGCTGGGCGGCACCGGGCGCGTATTGCGCCTGCTGCGCCGCGGCCTGTTGCTGCTGCCACCCCTGCTGAGCGGCCGCTCCTGCCACGGCGGCCGCACCGGCGGCAGCGGCCGGGTCGGGCTGCTGCCATGGGTCCGCTGCGGGCTGCTGCAGCGCTGCGGGGGGCGGCGTCGCCTCGGCCGGCGCCTGGTAGCCAGCGGATGCTGCGGGTGCCGGTGGCTGGGCAGGTGGGGGAGCCCATGTCGGTGCCGCCGGGGGCGCCGGGGGCGTGGGAGCTCCGGGCTGCTGGCCCGGCGTGGCCCACTGGCCGGTGGGTGGCTGGGGTGGCACGGGGGCGACCGGCGGAGGTGGTGGCGGGGGAGGGGCAGCCGGGGGTTCCGGCGCTGCCCAGGACGACTGCGGGGGAGCGGCCGGTGGCTCGGGGGCCGACCACGCGCTGGTCGGCGCCGCGGGTGGCTCGGGAGCTGCGGGTGGCTCTGGTGCTGCCCAGGCCGAAGCAGGTTGCTGCGGCTCCGGGGCGTCCCATGAGGACGCTGCGGGTGCCTCCGGAGTCGCCCAGGCTGCGGGAGCCGCGGCCTCCGGCGCCGCCCACGCGGAGCTGCCGGTCTCCTCGACCGCGGGGGACGACGGCGACTGGTCCCAGCCCGTCGCGGCAGGCTGCTCCCACGCGCTCGTGCCGGATGGTGCGGCCTCCTCGGGCTCGTCCGACGCCGGCTCGAACGGCTGGTCCCACCCGCTGGTGGGGCTCGCAGCGTCCGCGGCGGGGTATGCGGGTGGCTGTGCCCAGGTACCCGCGTCCGCGCCGGTGGCGTCACCCGCGCCGGACCATGTGTCCGCGGCCTGGCTCACATCGCTGCCGGCCTGTTCGACGGCCTGCGCCGGCTCATCCGCCTGCTCCGGCACGAGATCCCAGCCCTGGGAGCCATCGTCCGCATCGGCCGGACGGTCGTCACCGTCGTCGGGGTCCGGCTTCCACGGATCGCCCAGGGCGTTTGGGTCGCTCATCCGTGCTCCTCCATCGGCGTATGCGCTCCTCGCGCTGGGCAGTGTACCCAGCCAGCGGTGCCAAGTATCCCACCAAGGGTCACGGCATCCGTGACCCTACCGGACCATGGTGGACCTATCCACCCAGGATCCGCTCCAGCTCATAGGGTGGCGTACTCTCGAGCTGGTCGTATCGGCAGTCCGCAGGTCGCTTGTCGGGACGCCAGCGTCGGAACGTCGTGCCGTGCCGGAACCGGTCGCCTTGGAGGTGGTCGTAGGCCACCTCGCACACGCGCTCGATGCGCAGGGCCTCCCACGACAGGTCGCGGCCCTGGTTCCAGCGACTCTGCGCGCCCGGCATCCGTCGGCCCGATGCGGCCATCTCCTCCGCCCAGGCGGCCCAGCTGCCCCAGGGGTGACCATCGAGCGCATCGGTCCGGAGTGGGGCGAGCTCGTCGGCCAGCGCTCGTCGGCGCTCCATCGTGAACGACGAGGTCACGCCCACGTGGTGCAGCTCGCCGGCATCGTCGAACAGGCCGAGCAACAGCGATCCCACGATGGGCTCGCCCAGCTTGTGCCAGCGGAACCCGGCCACCACGCAGTCGGCCGTGCGCTGGTGCTTGATCTTGAGCATCGCCCGCTTGCCCGGCTGGTATGCGGCGTCGAGGCGCTTGGCGATGACGCCGTCGAGGCCGGCGCCCTCGAAGCGCTCGAACCAGTCCTGAGCGGTGGCGCGATCGCGCGTCGCAGGGGTCAGGTGGACCTGGCTCCCGCCACCCACGAGCAGCGACTCGAGACGCTCGCGCCGCTCGGACTGCGGATGCGACCGCAGGTCCTCGTCGTCGAGCGCGAGCAGGTCCCACGCGATGAACGATGCCGGGGATGCCTCGGCGAGCATCGCGACCCGCGATGCGGCGGGATGGATGCGCAGCAGCAGCGACTCGAACTCGAGGCCCTCCGCGCCGGCGATGACCACCTCGCCGTCCACCACGCAGCGGGGCGGCAGCCGCTGCCGCAGGGGCTCGGCGAGCTCCGGGAAGTAGCGGTCGAGGGGCTTGAGGTCCCGGCTCTGGATGTAGACCTCGTCGCCGTCCCGGAACACGATCGCCCGGAAGCCGTCCCACTTGGGCTCGAACAGCCAGCCGGCGTCATCCGGGATGGCGTCCGAGGGCTTCGCGAGCATCGGCTCGACGGGGGGCTGGACCGGTAGCTGCACCGGGTCACGATACCCCGGCGCCCGTGGTCGCAGGACCGGGGCAGGCGGTGTAGCCTCGGGGGATGCCCGAATCGAGCTTCCGCGGCGACCCGTACCAGGTCCTCGACGTGCCGCGTGACGCGACGCCCGAGGAGCTCAAGCGGCGCTGGCGGGAGCTGGCCCGCGAGCATCACCCCGACCGGGCAGCCGGCGACCTCGCGGAGCAGCACCGGCTCACCGCGCGGATGGCGCGCATCAATGCCGCCTACGACCTCCTCGACGACCCGGTCCGGCGCGCTCGATACGACGCATCGCCCGCCGCCCGTCGCGCGGAGCAGGAGGCATGGCGATCCGGTGGCACGCGCGGCGCGGGACCCCGATGGGCCGACGACGGACCAGGGGCCCGGCGCATGGAAGGCCCGCCGCCCCCGCCCATGACCCGCCCCGTTACCGCGCGGTTCGACACGAGCGCGGTCTTCCATGGGCGGGACACGGTGACCGGATCACGCGAGCGGGTGCTGCAGGGCCAGCCGCCCATCTCCCGGGACATCGCATCCGCGCCGGACCTGCGCGCCAGCACCCCCACCGGACCCGTCCGTCGCCGGGAGACCCGGCGCCCGCCCGTACCCACGCTCGAAGAGGCGCGGGCCGCCACGCTCGAGTTCGGCCGCTTCCACGGCTCGACGCTGGGGGAGGTCGCCGACCGCGAGCCGACCTACATCGACTGGATCGCGAAGACCATCACCCGCGACCGCGACCTGGTGCTGAACGCACGCGTCATCGCGGCGGACCTGGATGCCCGGGGCGTGGAGCGCTCGATACGCACCCCACGACCAGGCCCGGGTCAGGCTGCCTCCGATGGGATGGCAGCCGAAGACTCGGCCTGGTGATGAAGGGAAGAACTCGATCGAACGATGATCCCGCCGTCGTACCTCTGGCCGGTCGGTCCCGGTTTGGCCGGTCGTTCCTGTTATTCGACTCGTGACCAGTGGCGGCGGTCCTCAACGTTCGGTGCATGCGCGCCGCAACGTGAAGCGGAAGAGGATCGCGTTTCGTTCCTGGCCCGGTGGTCGACGCCTCGGAGCCGCCCCCGACGTGAGGACGACGGCAACGCCCACTCTAGGCCGATGACCCGATCGGGGCAATGAGGCCATTGGTCATGACAGCACGGGGACCATCCTCTCGTGCCTGGTGCGACGTGGTGCGGAGCGGTGGGGTCGCGGCGGGGTCACCACCAGCGATCGTGGTCCGCGGCATGGCGCGACCACTACCGATCGTGTCCGATGTGGCGCGAGCGCTTGCGAACCGTGAGCCGCGCTCGTCCAGGGACTACCGCCGCCGGACGTAGCTCTTGAGCGAGGTCTTGCCGACGACGCGGTACTTCACGTCGTAGCGGGTGAAGCAGGCGTTGTCGATGCCCCGGGGCTTGAACACCTCGCAGGACATGGCCGCCGAGAAGTCGAAGACGTAGTCGCTGCTCGCGAACGGCCCCCGGTCGATGACCGGCGCCACCGCGGTGATGCCGTGCCACTTGAACTCGACGAGCGTGCCGCAGGGGAGGGTGCGGTGGGCGACGCCCACGATGTCCCGGGTATAGCGAACGCCGCACGCCGTCCGATTGCCATAGAACCCCGGTCCGTACCAGGTCACGATGGGCGCCGTCCGCCAGCCATGCGATCCGCCGCTCGCCCGTTGCCTCGCCTGCCGTGCCGCACGGCGCGCCCTGGCACGCTCGGCGGCACGCTTCGCGGCCTGGCGCTTCTCCGCCCGGCGCTCGGCTGCGGCACGTGCCGCGCGCTTCTCGGCGCGTCGCTCGGCGGCCCTGCGCCTGGCTTCACGCTTCTCGGCGCGACGCTCCGCGGCCCGCTCCCGGGCGCGCGTGCGCGCCGCCTTGGCCCGTGCTGAAGCCTCGGCATCGGCGCCGTTCGTCGAGGTCCCGCCGGTGACACATGTGGATACGAGCAGCGTGAGTGAGGCGGTGGGAGCGCCGAGGGTGTCCGAGGCGCACGACGGGAAGGCGATCCCCGCGACGGGACCGACGCCTCCCGCTGCGGTGCGGGCGACCCGTCCGAGCGATCCCTGGGGCACCGTGGTGGGACCGCTCGGTGTGGTCGATATGGTCGTCCGCGACAGCACGCCCAGCTGGACGGTCGCCGCGCAGACGATGACGAGAGCGGTGGCAGCGACGACTGGTCGGATACCTGGGCGGCCCGTATGTCGTCGATGCCGTCTCACGAGGCGACGCACGGCACGTCGCCCCAGGCGCGAGGGCACGGACCGACTGTATCAGACCGGGTTCATGCAGGTAACACTCCCTGCGCACCTGCATAACGCCGGGTGGTGCGTATCTGCACCGGGTGGTGCGTGCTGGCACCAGGCCCCCCCCGGAACACGACGCCCCGGGGACGTCCCGGGGCGGTCGAGCATTGGCTGGGTGTCCCGATCTCCGGGACCGCGTGTCAGGCGGTGGCGCCAGGGGCGCTGGGCGCGAACTCGGCGAGCCCGAACTGCTGCTCGAGGCGCTCGAGCGGCTGGAAGCCGACCACGCCCTTGGGCTGCTGGCCGGGGCGGAAGAAGGCGATGGTCGGGATGCTCATGATCTGGAAGGCCTGCTGGAGCGCCGGGTTCGCATCGACGTCGACCTTGACGACCTCGACCGTGCCCTCGTACTTCGCCGCCAGCTTCTCCATCTCGGGAGCCACCATCTTGCAGGGACCGCACCAGGTGGCCCAGAAGTCGACCACGACCGGCTTGTCACTCTTGAGGACGAGCTGCTCGAAGGTGGCGTCGGTGGCTTCGGTGATGGCCATGTCGTTCGGATTCCTTTCTCCGGGGCGGGAGGTGTTCAAGCCGGGCGTTCGCCGGCCAATGACCTGATGAGCTGGTAGGCCTCGAGGACCCGCGGATCGCTCAGCCGGTACAGCACGGTGCTGCCCTCACGTCGCGTGGCCACGAGGCCCGAGGAACGCAGCACCGCGAGGTGCTGGCTCATATTCGGGATCTGGCACCTCGCCTCACGCGACAGGTCGCCCACCGATCGCTCGCCGGCGGCGAGGATCTCGAGGACGCACAGCCGCTTCGGGTCGGCGAGCGCACGGCTGATGGCCGCGTAGCGCTGTCGCTCCGACTCGGGCGAGACATCCGGGCATCCGGCGATATCGTCCGAGTACGCGAGGGTGGTGCTCATGCAGCGGTCATGGTGCCACTACTTGCGTGATTGCGCAAGAGAGCAAGGCGCTCGGTACCCGAGATGCTCGTCGGTCGTCGCCCGCTCCATGGTCGAGGCGTGGCCGCAGACCTCGGCCGGACGATCGATCACCCCGCGGTCGATACGACCGTCGGACCGGCTGGAGCAGCCGCGTCGCCGGTCGGATGTCCTGCATCGCGGGCAGGATGACCGACGAGGCGGATGCCGTGGGCCTCGCCAGCGCGTCACCGGGCCCTCGCCGGTCGTACTGACCACCTGGTGGTCAACGGTCGTCCGGACGCGTCGCCGAGGGCGCGTCCCGGGCGGTGACGGCTCATCCAGAGGGCCGTGCCACCCGACCCCGAGTCGCCCGTCCGCCGGCGCGCCGCATACACTGCCGATCATGGTCGAGGGATCAGCCGACCTCCGGGACATCGCCTTCGAGGACATCGAGGCCGCCGCTCGCCGCATCGCCGGGCGGGTCGCCCGCACGCCGCTGTTCCACTCGCGCGCCGCCGCCCGCGAGATCGAGCGCCGGACGGGCGTCCGCATCGGTGGCGCGGGTATCCCCGATCGCCCCGGCGGCGACGCGGCGCCGGGCGTGGACGAGCCGCGACTGTTCCTCAAGGGGGAGCACCTCCAGGTCACCGGCTCGTTCAAGGCGCGCGGAGCGGTCAACCGGGTGCTGACGCTGACGCCCGAGGAGCGGGAGCGGGGCATCGTGACCATGTCGGCGGGCAACCACGCGGCCGCGGTCGCCTACGCGGCACGAGCGGCGTCCATCCCGGTGACCGTGGTCATGCCCGTCGCCGCGCCACGCCTCAAGGTGGAGGCCACACTCGCCTATGGGGCCCGCGTCGAGATGTTCGGTGCCCACACCGGGGAGACCTATCAGCGGCTCGAGCAGCTGCGCGACGAGCACGGTGCCGTGTATGTCTCACCCTTTGACGACCCCCGGGTCATCGAGGGGCAGGGGACCACCGCGCTCGAGATCGTCGCGGACTTGCCGGATGTGGATGTCGTGGTCGTGGGCGTGGGTGGCGGTGGCCTCCTTGCCGGCGTGTCGGCGGCACTCCATCGGCTCCGGCCAGGGGTGCGCGTCGTGGGCGTCGAGCCGGAGGGCAGCGATGCCCTGACCCAGGGGCTCGCCGCCGGCCGCCCTGTGCACATCGAGCCGAATACCATCGCCGACGGCCTCGGAGCCCCGTTCGCGGGGGTCTGGGACATCGACCTCGCGCGTCGGTACGGCGGGCCCATCGTGCGCATCCCGGAAGGCGTCATCGCCCACGGCATGCGCTTCGCGCTCGAGCGCATGAAGCAGGTCCTCGAGCCCGCAGGCGCGACAGCGCTGGGCGCGGTGCTGACCGGCGCGGTCGAGCTGCGGCCCGGCGAGGTGGTGTGCGTCATCGCGTCCGGTGGCAACGTCGACCTTGCCCGGCTGCCCCAGCTGCTCGCGACCGGCGAGCCGCCCGATCAGGCGTAGCCCAGCTCGTCCAACCGGTCGTCGTCGATGCCCGCGTGATGGGCGAGCTCGTGCATGACGGTGCGCCTGATCTCCGACACCAGCTCGTCGGAGTGGCGGAAGTCCTCCTGGAGCGGGATCCGGAACAGGGTGATGACGTTGGGCGCTACGACGTGGTCCGCCCACGGCTCGGTGGCGGGGGTCCCGTCGTAGAGCCCGTACAGCCAGCCATCGGGTGCGCCGCCGTCGCGGGCCTGCTCCGGTGTCGGCCAGTCCTCGACCACCACGGCGACGTTGGCCAGCAGCCCGGCGAACGGTGCCGGCAGCCCCTCCAGCGCCTCCTGGACCACCCGCTCGAAGGAGCCCGGCGCGTCCGCCCAGCGATCGGGCACGCGACGTCCGGGATGACGATGGGCGAGGGCGGCGCGGCGTCGCACGGGCATGGGCCCGCATATGCTAGCCCCGTGACCAGCCCCGATCCCGCGGCGACGCCCGAATCGATGGTCGTCCGGGTCGGCACGGGTGAGCGCATCCACTACCTCGACTGGGGTGCACCCGCGAGCGCGGCGGGCAACGACGCGCCCGTGCTCGCGCTGGTCCACGGCATCGCGCTCACGGCATGGTCGTGGGCCCCCGTCGCACGACGGCTGTGCGACACCTTCCGCGTCCTCGCCATCGACCTCCGTGGCCACGGGCTGTCCGAGGGCGCCCGGTCGGACCTGACCCCGGCTTCCCTCGCGTGGGACGCGCTGACCGTCCTGGCCGCCAATGGCGCGGGCGTCGAGGCAGGAGGCCCACCGGCGGTGGCGGCCGGGCATGGCGCGGGTGCCATGGTGGTCGCCGAGATGGCCCGCCTCCAACCTGCCTCGGTCGCCGCGGTGATGCTGGTCGATGGTGGATTCGAGGATGTCTCGACGGCGACCCGCCTCAGCCCGTCGGAGCTCGTCGCCGCGCTCGCGGAACCGCCCGAGGTCCTCGCGTCGATGGACGCGTTCCTCGACGACCGGCGCGACTTCGACCCGGTGTCGTGGGACGCCGACCAGGAGCGTGCCGCCCGTTCGCAGGTGGACCAGAAGCATGCCGGCCACGTGGCGCTGGTGGCCCGACCCGCGACCATCCGGGGCATCGTGGATGGCATGTATGGCTACGACCCGGTCGAGACCCTCACCGCGGCGCCCGTGCCGCTGGGCGTGCTGGTCGCGGGAGCGGGCACGGCCGATGACGAGGCGGCCCACGACCGGGCCGTGGCGCTGGACGAGGTCATCGCGGCCCGAGCCGCCGCGGGGCTGCCGCCCACCCACGTGGTGCGCTTCCCCGGCACGGGCCACAACCTGATGCGCTACCGGCCGGACGAGGTCGCGCGGGAGCTGCTGGCGCTGGCCGCGAGCGCGGGCGTTAGGATGGCGCCGTGGACCTCCTCCTGATCCTCGCCGTCATCCTGCTCATCGTGCTCGTGCTGCGAGGACCCAAGATGCTCCCCAAGCTGGGTGAGGCGCTCGGTCGGACGGTCAAGGACACCCGCGACGAGTTCGCCCGCAAGTCCGACGAGCAGCAGCCTCCAGGGACCCAGCCGCCGGCCGGCTGAGCGGAAGGCCCCGCCGATGTCCATGACCGACCTGCCGTCGCATGTCCGCCGCGCCGTCGAGGCCATCGAACGCGAGCCGGGCGAGGCCGACCTGTCCGCATCGGACATCGAGGGGCGGACGCCGTGGCTCCTCGACGAGGCCGATGGCGCGCCCGGCTCGGCCGAGGTCGAGGACGCGGTCCGCACCATCCTGCGTGGGATCGGCGAGGACGCGGAGCGGCAGGGCCTCGAAC
>JBEVIK010000013.1:0-10431 GCA_040510715.1 Candidatus Limnocylindrales bacterium | reverse complement strand
GCATCCTCCTCTATGCGGCGGTCCCGAGCGGGCCGGGATCCTCGAACGACCCCGGGCTGCCGACCGGATCCGACCCGATGGCGATGGGCAACGTGTGCTGGCGGTCCCAGACCAGTCGCACGCGCTGTCCCTTGAGCGCGAGCACCTCCATCGAGGAGGTGGTCACGTTCTGCTTGATGACCTCGAGCTCCCCCCCGAGGTCGAGCGCCACGAGGTACCGGGTGTCCGACCCGAGGTAGACCACGTCGCGGACCGCGCCCTCGATGGCCACCGAACCCGCCGGCACCGGCGCCCCGGCCGGCTCGAGGTGGATCTTCTCGGGGCGCACGGTATAGGTCCCGGGGCGCCCGGCGACCTGGGCCGCGACCGGGCCCTCGAGCACGTTCGAGGTGCCCACGAACCCCGCCACGAACGCGGTCGCGGGTCGCTCGTAGACCTCCGCGGGGGTGCCGATCTGCTCGATGCGACCCCGGTCGAAGATGGCGATCCGGTCGCTCATGGCGAGCGCCTCGTCCTGGTCGTGGGTGACGTAGATGAAGGTGATGCCCAGCTGCGTCTGGATGGCCTTGAGCTCCAGCTGCATCTGCTGGCGGAGCTTGAGGTCGAGCGCGCCGAGCGGCTCATCGAGGAGCAGCACCCGGGGCCGGTTGACGATGGCTCGCGCGAGCGCGACGCGCTGTCGCTGGCCCCCTGACAGCTGTCCCGGCTTGCGGGCGCCGTAGCCCTCGAGGCGGACCATCCGGAGCGCCTCGTCCACGCGGCTGCGCCGTTCGTCCCGGCGCACCTTGCGGATCATCAGCCCGTAGCCCACGTTCTCCGCGACGGTCATGTGCGGGAACAGCGCGTAGTCCTGGAACACGGTGTTGACGTCGCGGTCATAGGGCGGCAGACGGGACACGTCGCGCCCGTCGAGCAGCACCCGGCCGGCCGTGGGCAGCTCGAACCCCGCGATCATGCGCAGGGTCGTGGTCTTGCCCGAGCCGGACGGCCCGAGCATGGAGAAGAACTCGCCGGTCGCGATGTCGAGGTCGATGTCCGCGACCGCCGTGACATCCCCGTACGTCTTGCGGACGGCCTCGAGCCGCACTGCGGGCACGGTCGAACCGGCTTCGCTCGTGCGTATGCCCAGGGCGACCGCGGGCTGGGTGGCGACGGTCACGCACTCCTCGTGGCCCTGGACCTCCGTGGCCGCTGCCGGCCTCCTCCGCGTCCGAGGGTGGCGGAAGGGTGACGCGACCATCCGGGGCGTGTCAAGGCGCATGCGGCGACCTCTCGCCCGCCCGGCGCCTACAGTGGGCGGGATGTCCCCGCCTCGGCCCACCGTCCCGGCACGCCGACCGTCGCTGGCCCCGTTCGTGGTCGTCGCCGGGTTCCTCGCCGTGGCGGTGGTGCTGGTGCTCATCGGGGCGGAGCGGTCGGCGGCACCCGCGCCATCGGTCGGCATCGCTCGAGCCGGGACGCCCGACCAGCCACGTGACGTGGTCGTCATCATGCGCGACTACCTGTTCGACCCGACCCCACTCGTGCTGGTGCCGGGGGAGACCATCCGGCTCACCGCGTTCGATGCCGGGCTCCAGCCCCACGAGCTGGTGCTGGGCGATGCCGGTGTCCAGGCCGCGTGGGCGGCGGCCCATGCGGCGGCCACGCCACCCGCCGCATTCGCGACGGCCCCACCCGCGAGCGTGCCGCCCGGGACCGGCGGGCTGCGTGTCTGGCTCGGATCGGGCGACCGGGCGACGCTGGACTGGGTGGTGCCCCCGGGCGGCGAGCTGCTGCTGATGTGCCACCTGCCGGGACACGTCGAGCAGGGCATGGTGGGCCAGGTCGAGCTGCGCGACGAGCTCGATGGCGAGGCAGGGCCGTCGCCCATGCCCGGCTGAGGGCCGCGCCACGTATGCACGATGCGACGTGCGCCCGATAAGATGTCCCCGGGCCCACGGCCCGCCTCGTCCGTCCACATCGCCACCACCGTCGGACACGACGGGTCCCGCCCCCGGAGGTGCGCCATGACCTACGTCATCACCGAGCCATGCATCGATGTCCTGGACCAGTCGTGCGTGTCGGTGTGCCCGGTGGACTGCATCCATTTCGAGCAGGGCACGGACAGGATGCTGGCCATCGACCCCGACGAGTGCATCGACTGCGGCGCCTGCGAGCCCGAGTGCCCGGTGAACGCGATCTATCCCGAGGACTCCGTGCCCGCGGAGTGGGCCAAGTACACGGCCGTCAACGCGACCTGGTACAAGGACAAGGATGCGGCGCGGGCTTCCGTGGACGAGTGGAAGCCCGCCTGATCCACGGCGCCTGACGACCCGTCAGCCGCCGCCCTCGTGACCGTCGCGCCCAGGGGTGCGATACGCCTCGAGCGCCCGCTGACGGGCGGGACCATGGTCCACCACGCGCGGGATGTAGACACCCTCCAGCGGCTCGTGGACCGCGGGCCCGTCGATGCCTCGTAGCTCGGGGACCCAGCGCCGGACGTAGTCGCCCTGCGGATCGTGCCGGATCCCCTGCAGCGTGGGATTGAGGATCCGGATGTACGGCTGCGCATCCGCGCCGACCGACGCCGACCACTGCCAGCCACCGGTGTTGCTGGCGGGGTCGCCGTCCACGAGATGCTCCATGAAATGGGTCTCGCCGACTCGCCAGTCCACGCCCAGGTGCTTGGTCAGGAACGAGGCCACGATCATCCGCGCCCGGTTGTGCATCCAGCCGGTCGCCCGCAGCTGGCGCATCGCGGCGTCCACCACGGGATAGCCGGTGCGTCCCTCCGTCCACGCCTTCGCGGCACCCGGATCGTCCTGCCACGCGACGCCATCCAGCTCGCGGCGGAAGGACCTGCGCGCCAGCGTCGGGTCGTGCCACAGGAGGTGCGCGAAGAAGTCACGCCATGCGATCTCCGAACGGAAACGCGCGGGTCCGGTTCCCGCTCCGTCACACGCGGCCATGACCTCGACCGGCGA
Organism: Candidatus Limnocylindrales bacterium; assembly: GCA_040510715.1. Lineage (GTDB taxonomy): Bacteria > Chloroflexota > Limnocylindria > Limnocylindrales > CSP1-4 > JAFMJV01. The sequence goes on along the minus strand of JBEVIK010000013.1, from coordinate 7,468 downwards.
CAGGGTGCCCCAGCGCAGGTCCTGGCTGAGCCGTGAGGTCCCCTCGAGATCCAGCCGGTCGCGACCGCTGGCGTACGCCTGCAGCGTCTCGGAGCCAGCCCACGCAGCGAGCCGTCGTCGCGCCGCGGGCTCGCCCGGCTCCAGCAGCAGCTCCGGGTCCGCCGTCGGCACCGGATGGCCCAGTGCCGCATCGATGGGCCGTGCCCAGGGGACGGTGAGCGAGGCCATCGGCACCGCGCCGGGGGTGTCGACCACCGGCCGAAGCTCACGTGCCTGCCATGCCCGGTGGAACGGCGAGAACACCCGGTAGGAGCCGCCATCCTCGCGGCGGATGTCCTCGGGCTCATGCACCAGCAATCCGCGCCCGGTGCGCAGCTCCACCCCGGCCGCCCGGAGCGCGCCGCGCACCGCGTCGTCGCGCGCCCGCCCGTATGGGGAGAGGTCGCGGCTCGCCGCGACCATCGAGGCACCGATGGCCGCGGCCACGCGCGGCACCTCATCCGCGGGTCGCCCGACCACGGTCACGAGCGAGGCGCCCCGTTCCCGGAGACCCTCGTCGAGGCGCTCCAGGCTGCGGGCGAGGTGCCACAGCCGGTTGGGGCTGTGCCAGCGACCGTGGACGACGGCCGGATCGACCACGAACAGCGGCAGCACCCGCTCGGCCACCGTGAGCGCGTGGGCGAGCGCGGGCTGGTCGTGCAACCGCAGGTCCCGCCGGAACCACACGATCGCGATCGGTTTCGCCGCAGCCACGGCGCTAGCTGCGGGCGAGCACCGCGTCCACGATGCGTCGCAGGCTCGGTCGCACCCCGTAGAGCAGCAGCGTCGCCCGGAACACGCGCGCCGAAGCGATGGTCGCGAGGACCGTGAACAGCGCCAGGCTCACGAGCGACGCGACGACCAGGGGCACCGGGATGGTCGGCGCGACCGCGAGCACGAGCAGCATGGTGGCAGGCGTCGTGATGGGGATGAGCGCCAGCGTCCAGACGAGCGGCGTGGACACGTCGCCGCTCAGGAACGCGCTGCTGAAGATGAGCGGGATCACGGCGAGGAAGCCGAAGAAGCCGGAGTACTGCTGCGCCTCGCGATTGCCGGGTGCCACGGCACCGATGGCCGCGAAGATCGCGCCGTACGCGAGATATCCCAGCACGAAGTAGGCGAGCGCCAGGGCGAGCACGGTCGGGTCGGGCGCGAGGTCGCCCAGCCCGCCGATCTGGGACGAGATGAGCGGGATGGCGAGCAGCACCGCGGCGACCCAGATGGCCACCTGGGTCAGCCCCGCAGCGCCGAGGCCCAGGATCTTGCCGGCCATCAGGGGCAAGGACGGAACGGAGCTGAGCAGGATCTCGACGACGCGGTTCTCCTTCTCCTCGGTCACCGACTGGAGCAGGTACCCGCTGGTGATGAAGATGCTCATCACGAACAGGAGCGTGAACCCGAAGGGCACCAGGAACGAGGCCACCGCGGCAGCCTCCGAGGTCGGCCCGCCATCGATGGCGATGACCCGCACGTCCACCGGCGCCACGATCCGGACCGCGACATCGGGCCGGACGCCGGTCGTGGACAGGAGGGCCGAGCGGAGCACCGCGGCGAGCGCTTCGTCCTGCGCCTCCCGCCGCTGCATCGCGCCAAGGTCGAGCGGACCGCCGGTCGTCTCGACCCGCTGGATCTCGGGTGATGCGGGCCAGCTCGCAGGGATGACGTAGTACTCCGCGATGCTGCCGTCGCGGATGAGCGTCGCTGCCTCCTCCGAGCCGATCACGTGCAGCAACGGCTCCGCGGGCCGGATGGCGACCGCCGATTCGTTGACCACGACGACCGAGGCCGTCGCCACGCCTGGGTCACCCCCGGACGGGGCGGGCGCGAGCAGCGCCGAGAGGCCGAACAGTGCCGCGAGCCCGAGCGGCAGCAGCAGCGTCCCGAAGATGAACCCCCGGCGACGCACGGTGCGCAGGTAGTCACGCCACGCCACGACACCCACCAGCCGCAGGAACCCGCCCGGTCCGCCGCGCGGCGCGCCCAGGCTCACGCCACGCGCTCCGCACGGGGGTCCCCGGCGACCGCGCGCAGGAACACCTCGGACAGGTCGGGTGCGTCGAGCGAGAACCGCTCCACCACGGCATCCGTGCCCGCGAGCTCGCGGAACAGGTCGCGCGCGGATGCGCCGTCCCGGAGCAGGAAGCGGACCCGCCCATCCACCGCGGAGATATGGCTCACGCTCCGGTAGCGATCCGGCTCGAGCGGGATGTCCCGGCCCGTCACCTCGACCGCGCCGTCGCTGAACGCGCCCCGGACATCGGGCACCGTGCCGTACAGCACCCGCCGCCCGCCGTCGATGAGCAGGATGCGGTCGCACAGGGTCTGCGCGTCACCCATGTCGTGGGTGCTCATGATCACCGCGGCACCGCGGTCCCGCTGCTCCAGCAGCACGCCCTTGAGCAGGTCCGCGTTGACCGGATCGAGGCCCTGGAAGGGCTCGTCCACGATGAGCAGGTCGGGCTCGTTGAGGATGGTCGCGATGAGCTGCGCCTTTTGGTGCATGCCGCGCGACAGCTCCGCGCCGCGCTTGCGCATCGAGTCGCCGAGACCCATCCGCTCCAGCAGGTCGGTGGCACGCCGCCGGCTCTGCGAGGTGCTCATGCCCCGGAGCGCGCCGAAGTAGGTGAGCGTGTCGACCACCGGCACGTCGCGGTACAGCCCGCGGTCTTCGGGCAGATAGCCCACCCGCGACTGGTGCTCCACGCCGGGTGGCCCGCCGAACACCCGGATCTCGCCGCGGTCGGGCCGGATGATGTCGAGGACCATGCGCATGGTGGTCGTCTTGCCGGCGCCGTTGGGCCCGAGGAAGCCCATCAGCTCGCCGCGCCGCACCTCGAACGAGAGGCCCTGGACCACGTCCGTCCTGCCGAACCGCTTCCAGACGCCGCGGACGACGACCGCCGGCTCACCGCCCTCGAGCGTGCGCGGGACGCGTTCGGATGTCGGGGACGGCGCCTCGGGCATGCCCACAGGCTACATGACCCCATCCGCCCGACACCCCGGGGGCATCGGTGGGAGCATGGACGGATGCGCATCGTGTCCCTCATCCCCGCTGCCACCGAGATCGTCTACGCCCTGGGCCTGGGTGACGAGCTGGTGGGTCGGTCGCCCGCGGACGATCATCCCGCGGACGTCGCCGATGTGCCCGTGGTCGCCTGGGTGGACGAGGGCGACGAGCAGCCCCCTGGTCCGCCGTCCGGGATGGCCGGCGAGCATGCCGAGCGTCCCTCGCCGCACCACATCGACCTCGACGCGCTCGCGAGGGCTCGTCCGGACCTCATCCTGACCCAGCGGCTGTGCCAGGTGTGCGCCGTGAGCGTCGACCAGGTCGAGGCCGCGGTGCGCACGCTGGGCATCGATCCGACCATCGTCGCGCTCGAGGCGTCGAGCATCGAGGGCATCCTCAACAGCATCTCCACCGTGGGCGCGTTCGCCGAGGCCGAGGACGAGGCGGTGGGGCTCATCGAGATCCTGCGCCAGCGGCTCGCCGCGGTGGAGGACCGGGTCCTCGAACGCCGGCTGGCGGGCGTCGCGCCCCGCCGCGTGGTCGTCCTCGAATGGCTCGAGCCACCGTTCTCCTCGGGCCACTGGGTCCCCGAGATGGTGCGACGGGCGGGTGGCTGGGATCTCCTCGGCCAGGAGGGCCAGGTCTCGACGGAGGTGAGCTGGGACCGGGTCCGGGACGTCGATCCCGACCAGCTCGTCCTCGCGCCGTGCGGCATGGACGCGGACGAGGCGGTGGAGGTATGGGAGGGGTCGATGACGCCTATCTGGTTCGACTCGCTGCGGGCGGTCCAGTCGGGCGACCTCGTCGCGGTCGATGGTGGCGGGCTCCTGTCGCGGCCGGGCCCACGGGTGATCGACGGCATCGCGACGCTCGCGGAGGTGTTCGACCCTGAGGGGCTCGCCGGCTTCGCGCCCGCGGGCTCGTGGCGATCGCTCGGTCGCGCCGCCGGCCGCTAGGCGCGCGTCGTCCCCCGATGCCCTTCCGCGCCTCGTTCGATTGCCTCTGGTGCGGGAAGGCCTGGCGCGCCGCCAACGAGTCCGACCTGACCGGCTGGGCGTCCCTGTGCGGCGACTGCCTCGAACGGGCCCAGGACAACAGCTTCCTGCGCTACAGGTTGCGCGCGGCGCTCCGGGAGCGTTCGGGAGGTGTCGCCACCGCGATCCCGGAAGGTCCTCCGCCTCCGGCACCGGCGGCCCCCACGGTCGACGATGACTGGTACCTGCGGCGCGGCCGCTACGCGCGGGGCCAGGCGCGCGACCTCGCATGGCACATGGAGCTGGACGCGGCGACCGCGTGGCTGGACGCGCAGCCGCTCGAGGGCGTCATCGTCGAGCTCGAGGCCGGCACCGGGTGGTGGTCGCCGCTCCTCGCGGGCAAGGGCGAGCTCTCGCTCTACGACGCCCGGCCCGAGCCGCTCGAGCGGGCCCGGGAACGACTCGTCGCGCACCACCTGCGTGCTCATATCCATGTCCGTGACCCCTGGGCCGAGCCGGACCGGCAGGTGGACGGCCTGTTCTGTGCCCGGTGGCTGGGTCGGCTGGGTGATGAGCGGCTGGAGGGCTTCCTGGCCCTCGTGCATCGATGGCTGCGGCCCGGCGGGCGCTTCGCGTTCATCGACGCGCTGCCGGACCCCGAGTCGGGCGCCGTGGATGGCACCGCCCCCGGCCCAAGCGTGCCCGCGGTGCCGGAGCTCGGCGAGGCGCTCCTTCGCGCCGGGTTCACCGACACGGCGGTGACCACCACGCAGCGCTTCTTCGTGATGGGGACCGCCGTCAGGCCGGACTGAAACGGACGCGGCCCGTGGGATCCCGCGGGACGCGATGACGCTCCGCCCCTCAGGCGCGTTCCGCGGGATCGTGGGCCAGCCCCTCGACCACGGTCGCCCCGGGCAGGCGACACAGCAGCTCGCCCGGGAGCAGCAGCTTGGAGCCCCGGATACCGCTGCCGATGAGCGCCGTGGGCACCTCGGCCACCCGGCCGTCGAGGTACACCGGCCAGGCGTCCGGCAGCCCGACGGGCGTGATGCCCCCGAATGCCATCCCCGAGCCGGCCACGGCGGCATCCATGGGCATGAACGAGCACTTGCGCACGTCGAGCAGGCGGCGCATCACCCGGTTGACATCGGCGCGCGTGTCGGCCCGCACGCATGCGGCGGCGACCCGCTCCTGACCGTCCCGCGTCCCCGCGATGACCACGCAGTTGACCGAGGCCTCGACGGGCACGTGGTACGCCGCGACGTACGCGGCGGTGTCGGCGAGCCCGGGGTCGCTGGCGGACACCAGCACGAGGTCCGCGACCGCTGGGGTGCCGCTGGCCCACGCGATGAGGGCGGCATGCGTGGCCGGTGCCAGGAGCTCGGGATGGTCGATGGCGCGCTGCCAGTCGAGATCGCCCAAGGGGGTCGTGCGCATCGATCGATGATGGCGCCCGGGCCCTGAGCGCGCACCTATACTCCGGCGCGTGTCACTGAACGACGTCACCGTCGCGACCGTGGGCACCGGGGTCATGGCTGGTTCGATGATCACGGGGCTGCTCAAGGCGCGCCAGGTCGATCCCGCGCGGCTCATCGCCAGCCATCCCCGCGCCGAGCGCCGGGCGGAGCTGGAGTCGAGCCACGGCATCCGGACCACCGCCTCGAACATCAAGGCCGTCGAGGACGCCGACATCGTGGTCCTGGGCATCAAGCCGCAGATGCTCAAGCGGGTGGGCGCCGAGCTGGCGCCCGTGCTCCGGGACGGCCAGCTGGTCATCAGCGTCATCGCTGGCGCCACCACGGGTGCCCTCGCCAACGTCCTGCGCCACCACGCCCTCGTGCGCGCCATGCCCAACACCCCCGCGCAGCTGGGCCAGGGCATGACCGTGTGGTACGCCACGCCTGCGGTGAGCGCGACCCAGCGCGAGCAGGCCGCGGCCCTGCTCCAGAGCCTCGGCCACCAGCTGGAGGTCGAGGATGAGAAGTTCGTGGCCATGGCCACCGCGGTCAGCGGCACGGGACCGGCGTACGTGTTCCTCGTGATGGAGGCGCTCATCGACGCGGCCGTCCATCTCGGCTTCCCGCGCCACGTGGCCCACGACCTGGTCATCGAGACGCTCGAGGGCAGCACGTCCTTCGCCAAGGCGAGCGGCATGCATCCCGCGCAGCTGCGCAACATGGTGACCTCGCCGGGTGGCACGTCCGCCGCCGCCATCGCGGAGCTCGAGCGGGGCCGGCTGCGGACCGTCCTGTCCGAGGCGGTGTGGGCCGCCTACCGGCGCACCGACGAGCTGGGACGCGAGCTGGAGGCCGCGACCGCGGACACCCACGACGCCTGACCGACCCGGTGGGTCGAGCCCCGCCGCCGACCCCGGCTGGCTGCGGCTCTCGGTCCTGTTCGCGGCCACCGGGTTCATCGAGTCGATGGCGTTCTCCCATTACCTGACCTTCCTGCCGCTGCTGGTGCGCGATCTCGGGGTCCCGGAGGCCGACGTGGCCGGCATGGTGGGGCTGCTGTCGAGCGCCGCACTCCTCGCCGGGCTGCCGCTCGTCCCGTTCTGGGGTGCGTGGGCGGACCGCTACAGCCGCAAGGCGGTCGTGGTCCGGAGCGCGGTCGTCGAGGCGATCCTGTTCCTGCTGCTCGCGTTCGTGACCGACGTGGAACAGCTGTTCCTGCTCGTGCCGCTCGTGGGGCTCGTGCTGGGCAACACCGGGGTGATGCTCGCGGAGCTGTCCGAGCGGGCGCCCCGTGCGCGTCTCGGGCTCGCCATCAGCGTCGTCGGGGCGTCGGGACCGCTGGGTGTCTCGATCGGACCGGCCCTCGGTGGCCCGGTGGTGGATGCGGTCGGTGTCCAGGCGCTGTTCCTGCTCGATGCCGTGCTGTCCGCGGTCGCCGTCGGGGCGCTGGTCGCGGGATACCACGAGCGCCGCGACCGGGTCCGCAGCCCGCATCCTGTGATGACCCTCGTGCGCCGCTCGCTGGTCACGGTGGTGCGACAGCCCGTCGCCCGCATCGTGTTCCTGACCTACTTCCTGGTGCTCATGGGCCAGCGCGTGGTGGTGCCGTTCCTGGCGCTGTACGTGGAGGACCTCGCCGGACCGCTGGTGCTGGCATCGACGATCGGGCTGGTCGCCGGGGTGAACGGCCTCGCGGCCGCGGTCGGATCGGCAGGCGCGGGCGCGCTCGCCGACCGGGTCGGCTTCCGGCCCGTGCTCCTCGGCGCCATCGCGCTGTCGGCCGTCGCGGCGCTCACGGGCGCGCTGGTGGACTCGCTGCTGCCCTTCGTGCTCGACTACGCGATCCTGGGCGTCGGCATCGCGACCGCCGGCGCCATGCTGTTCGCGTTCCTGGCCACGGAGCTGCCGTCCGAGGTCCGCTCGTCGGTGCTCAACCTGTCGCTGCTGCCGATGTACCTGTCGGGCATCGTCGGGTCGCTGCTGGCGGTCGA
>JBEVIK010000012.1:0-21259 GCA_040510715.1 Candidatus Limnocylindrales bacterium | reverse complement strand
AGCTCCAGGAACGCTGGGTCGTTGGGGTAGTGCGAGGTGCGCACCGAGTCGAAGCCGAAGCGCTTCATGAGCACGAGGTCAGCCCGCATCTCATCGCGGGTCACCGTGCGCCCGAGCTCCGGGTGGAAGTCGTGACGGTTGACGCCGTGGATGAGGACCGGCTGGCCGTTCACGAGCAGGTCGAGGCCCACGATCTCGACCCGCCGGAAGCCGATCCGGATCGCCGCCCGCTCGACCTCGGCACCCTCGGGATCCCGGAGCGTGAGCTCGAGGTCGTACAGCCGGGGCAGCTCGCCGGACCACGCCAGGACACCGGGCACGGTCGCCGACCACGTGGCCAGGCCGTCGAGCGGTGGCGTGAGGGCCGCGTACAGCTCCGTCCAGTGCGCCTGCCCCTCGGCATCGGTGGGCTTGCCGGCACCGATGCCCCAGTACAGCTCCCGGTCGGCGAGCGTCCATGCGAACGGCACACGGTCGGCGACCGGCGCCACGTCGAGCGCCTGGTGACGGTCGAGCCCGTGGCCATGCAGGCGCGCCTCGACCGTCCAGCCCGGGGTCGCCAGCGCCCCGAGGTCCACGAGGACGCGCAGGTCGAGGGTGCCCGTCGCGAGGTCGTCGGCGAGACCCGCGTCGGCGCGGATGTCCGCGAGGTGGACGGGCGGCGTCGCGTACAGGAACACCGAGCGGGTGATGCCGCCGTGCCACCACTGGTCCTGGTCCTCGATGAATGACGCGTCGGACCACTTGACGACCGTGAGGGTCAGCTCGTTGTCGCCGCTTCGCAGGTAGGGCGTGAGCTCGAACTCCGAGGCGAGGCGGGAGTCCTTGCCGACGCCCACCTCGTGCCCGTTGCAGTCCACGATGAGGACGCTCTCGGCCGCGCCGACGTGGAGCACGATCCGCCGGCCCTTCCAGGCACGGGGGACCTCGAACGTGCGCCGGTAGACACCCGTGGGGTTGAGGGTCGGCACGTGCGGCGGCAGCTCCGGGAATGGCATCCGCACGTTGGTGTAGTGCGGCGCGTCGTCCGTGTCCTGCATCGTCCAGGCGCCGGGCACCCGGATCTCGCGCCACGTGTCGCCCGGCGTCACCTCGGGGTGGCTGAGGAACTGGAAGCGCCAGGTGCCGTCGAGGTCGAGTCGGTCGGTGTGGGGGACCGAGTGCATCCGCACCCGGCCACTGCCGGTGAGCTGCGGGTCGTTCCAGGGTCGGGCCATGGGACGAAGTGTAGGAGTCTCTCCCATGTCCGGCGGGGTCGTCGCGCCGGGTCCGCCACCCTCAGAGGCGCGTCCAGCCTCCGCATCCGCTCGAGGCGAACCCCTTGTCGCTGCCCCGGATGACGACCTCCTGGGGCCCGACGCCCATGGCGCCCGCGGTCACCTCGTCAGCCGAGCCACCGAACCCCGAGAGCCGCGACCACGAGCAGGTGCCCGAGCCAGCGGAGCGGTAGGTGCCGGCGGCGATGTCCTCGCCGACCAGGAACATGCCGTCCCCGAACGTGGTCCGGTCATCCGTGATGCGTGACAGGTCGCTGGTCCAGCGACCGCAGCCGTTCGAGCGGAACGACGCGTCCCGCTTGCCCACCGTGACCAGCCGCGAGCCTGAGCCGGCGGCGCTGCCGATGACCTGCTCGAGGCCCGCCGCGGGCTCGCCCAGGCGGGCCCAGCTGCAGGCCGTCTCGGACGTCGCTCGGTACGTACCGGGCCGGACCTCGCCACCGACCACCCAGGTGCCGTCACTGAACGTGCGTGCCGGCGCCGCCGGCCGGGGTGTCTTGCGGGAGCGCGCGGGCGCATCGGCCTGGGTCACCGCGTAGGTGTATGCGGTGGTGTCCTCGCCATCGAGCGCCGAGACGGCGACGATGCGGTCCCCGAAGCGCTGTCGCACCGTGGCGCCCCGCGCCGCCACCGCGTCGTCGGTGTGCGCCGTGGCCCACTCGGCCGAACCGGGCGCGAAGACGTCGAGGAAGCGCAGCACCGCGGTCGGCTGGGCGATCTCGCCCACGCCCACGTCCACGGCGGGGAACACGGTGACGGTGGCTCGGTAGAGCCCGCCAGCTGGACCCAGCAGCTCCGCGACGCTGCGCTCCGAGCCCTGGCCCAGCCAGTGCTCCTGGCCGTCGCCGACCGGGCTGACGGCGCCCGTGAAGCCGTTCGACTCGAGGAACGCGATGGCCTCGGCGCGTGGACCCAGCCCGCCCGGTGCGGCCGTGGCCATCGACACCGGGTTCCCGTAGACGGTGCCCGGGCGGTCCCAGCCGCCGAAGCCGAGCAGCGTGACCGAGACCAGCGCGAGCACCGCCACACCCGTCACGCCCACCAGCGCTGCGCGCCGCCACTGGGGCATGGGCGCCATCGACATCGCGGGTGCCGGTGCGTGCGCGGGTGCCGGCGCGGTGGCCGCCGGGTGTGCGGCGGCAGCCCTCGCCGCCCGCTCGCGACGACCCGGTTCGTGCTCGAAGGTCACGTACAGGACCCCGCCCTGCCACGACTCGGACGTGGGGTACCAGTCATCGACCGCGGCGTCCTCCGCCTCGCGCTCGAAGCGCTCGCGGATCTGCGACGGGTAGAGGCCCTCGTACTTGACGGTGCGGGGCGGTCCGGACATGTGTGCCACGTTCGCGCTCCGCGCTGCCGCGCGGCAGTGACCCGAGAGGACCGCCCGGGCTGGGACTCCGGTCCCGTCCGGGTCCGCGCGAGGACGGACCGGGACCGCGCTGTCAGGCCGCGCTCATCGAGTGGTCCTAGACTGTGCCGGGACGTGGCCGTACGGGGACCTGGCCCATGCCGCAGCGGGATGATCGGACGGCGCAGCGCGAGCGACTGGCTCGACTGGCGGACGGTCCGCGCCCGGCTCCCGACGCGGCCGGGGTGGCCGCCGATGCGCCGCCCCCGTCACCGACCCGGCGTCGCCGGATGCGCTCCACGCTGGGCCGCGTGGCGCCCTTCGCGACCGGTGTCCTCGCGGTGCTCGTCGCGCTCGCGATGTACGGCGCCGTCACGCCGCGCGAGACACCCCTCACGACGACCGACATCGACCAGCGGGTCGGGGCCGCGCTCGCGTCGCAGGTCCCGGGCCCCCCGTTCTCGGCGCTGGCGTTCGGCGTCATCGTCCCCTCGCTGGTGCACATCGAGACGGGCAGCGACGAGCCGCTCGCGGGGCTCGGGGAGGGCACCGACGAGCTCGGCAGCGGCGTGGTGGTATCCGATGACGGGGTCATCCTCACCGCGCTCCACGTGGTCGACGGGGCGGACACCATCGACCTTACGTTCGCGAACGGCGCCACCGCCGAGGGCTACGTTGTCGAGGAGCAGCCCGAGAAGGACATCGCGATCATCCAGGTCGACCAGCTCCCCGAGGGCGTCGGGCCTGCCGTGCTGGGTGACCCGGGGCTGCCCGTGGGCAGCGAGGCATACGCGGTCGGCAGCCCCTACGGCCTGTTCGGCTCGCTGTCCGCGGGCGTCATCTCCGGGCGTGACCGCTCCTTCCGGGCGCCCGACAGCGGCGTCACCATCACGGGGCTGATCCAGTTCGATGCGGCCGTCAATCCCGGCAACTCGGGTGGACCGTTGCTCGACCGGGGCGGTCGGGTGGTGGCCATCGTCATCGCGCTGCTCAACCCCACGGATGCCGAGACGTTCACGGGCATCGGCCTCGCCGTCCCCATCGACGCCGCCGGCGGCGATGGGGCGCTGCCACCCTACTGAGCCCGCCCACCAGCCGCACGGAGGACGCCATGGACACCGGCCCCATCGATCTCGACCGCATCCGACCCGTGGAGCGCGTGCTGTACGAGGTCAAGCGCGTCATCGTGGGCCAGGACCACCTCCTGGAGCGGCTGCTGGTGGCCCTGCTCGCGAGGGGCCACATCCTCGTCGAGGGCGTCCCCGGTCTCGCCAAGACCATGGCCATCAAGACCCTCGCGGACACCATCGGCGGTCGCTTCAAGCGCATCCAGTTCACGCCCGACCTGGTGCCCGCGGACCTCATCGGGACCCGTATCTACGACCAGAAGCAGGGGGACTTCGCGACCTGGCTCGGACCGGTGTTCGCGAACCTGCTCCTCGCCGACGAGATCAACCGGGCACCCGCGAAGGTCCAGAGCGCGTTGCTGGAGGTGATGCAGGAGCGCCAGGTGACCATCGGCCTCGACACCCATCGGGTGCCCGACCCGTTCCTCGTCCTGGCGACCCAGAACCCCATCGAGAGCGAGGGCACCTACCAGCTGCCCGAGGCCCAGGTGGACCGGTTCATGCTCAAGGTCATCGTGGGCTATCCCACCGCCAACGAGGAGTTCGTCATCGTCGAGCGCCAGATCGGGCCCGCGCTGTCCGCCCAGCCCGTGCTCACCGCCGAGTCCCTCGCGGAGCTCCAGCGGCAGGTGGACGGGGTGTACGTCGATCCGGCGCTCATCGAGTACGCGGTGCGCATGGTGTCCGCGACGAGGGCGCCGGACGAGCACGGCATCCGGGAGATCGGGCGCTACATCACGTTCGGTGCGAGCCCCCGGGCCTCCATCAACCTCATCCTGTCCGCGAAGGCGCTCGCCTTCGTCCGCGGCAGGGACTACGCGCTCCCCCAGGACGTGCTCGACATGTCGCTCGACGTGCTGCGACACCGGCTGGTCCTGTCGTACGAGGCCCTCACCGACGACGTGACATCCGACGACCTGCTGCGCACCATCATCGGCCGCATCCCGGTCCCCGTGGTTCCGCTCCATGGCCACAGCGACATCCGCGTCAGCGCCTGAGCGCGTCCTCCAGCGCCTCGACTGGCAGGTCGTCCGTCGCCTCGACGGCGCGCTCCAGGGCGACTACCGGAGCCTGTTCCTGGGCCACGGCGTGGACCTCGCCGGGCTGCGCGAGTACCAGGTGCTCGACGACGTCCGGTACATCGACTGGAACGTCACGGCCCGCATGGACGTGCCGTACGTCCGGCTGTATCACGAGGACCGCGAGATCACCGGCTGGTTCCTGGTCGACCTCTCGCCGTCGGTGGACTTCGGCACCGTGCGCGACGGTCGCGACAAGCGTGCGGCCATCATCGACCTCGTGACCGCGCTGGCGCGGGTCCTCCAGCGACACGGCAACCAGTTGGGCGCGATCCTGTACGGCGACCGGCCGGGCACGCCCATCCCGGCGCGCGTCGGGCGCGACCAGGTGCTGCGCATCGCGGGCGCCCTGCTCGACGCGCCCCGCATGCCGCGCGCGGAGGCCACCGACCTCTCGACGCTGCTCGCGCAGGGGCTCGCGACCATCCGTCGCCGATCGATGGTGGTCGTGGTCTCGGACTTCATCAGCCGGCCCGGCTGGGAGCGACCGCTGTCCCTGCTGGCGCGCCGGCACGAGGTGCTCGCCATCCGGGTCCACGATCCCCGGGAGTCGTCGCTGCCGGATGTCGGCCCGCTCGTGATGCAGGACGCCGAGACCGGCGAGCAGGTGTGGGTGGACACGCGTGACCGGCGCTTCCGGGCGCGCTTCGAGGCGGCCGCACGGGAACGGGAGGCGGGCCTCGCCGCGATGTTCCGGCGGGCGGGCATCGAGGCCTACCCGCTGTCGACGGACGACGACCTGGTGGCTGCCATCGTGCGCATCGCGCACCGGCGGGCGAAGCGGCGGCGCTAGATGTCCTTCGCCTGGCCGTCGGCGCTGCTGCTCCTCGCGCTGGTGCCGCTCGCCGCGCTGGGCTACCTCGCGCTCGAGCGACGTCGCCGGGCGAGGCTCGGCGGTCTGGGCAGCCTCGGGCAGGTCGTGGGAGGCGACGGGCGCGCCTGGGGAGGCCGCTGGCGGGCGGTGCGGCGGTGGCTGCCCCCCTGGCTGGTCCTCGCCGGGCTGGCCACCCTGGTGGTGGCGCTCGCGCGACCCCACGCGGTCGTGAGCGTGCCCCACCAGGAGGGCATCGTGATGCTCGCGTTCGACGTGTCGGGGAGCATGGCCGCCACGGACATGGAGCCCTCCCGGATGGATGCCGCGAAGGCGGCCGCATCGGCGTTCGTGGAGCGGCAGCCGGAGGGCGTCATCGTGGGTGTCGTCGCGTTCAGCGACAGCGGCCTGTCGGTGCAGGTCCCGACGAGGGACCAGGCCGCCGTCCTCGCCGCCATCGCGCGCCTGAACCCCGAGCGTGGCACCTCGCTGACGCAGGGCATCGGCGCCGCCATCGACGCCATCACGGATGCGCAGGACGGGGTGCAGGGCTACTACACCGACCGCTCGCCGGCGCCCGATCAGGCGCCGGTACCGGCCGGACCCGGCAGCCAGGATGCGGCGTCGGTGGTGCTGCTGACCGATGGCGAGGCGACCTCCGACCGGGACCCGCTCGCTGGAGCCAAGGCCGCCGCCGCGCAGGGGATCCGTGTCCACACCGTGGGGGTGGGCAGCGCCGCCGGTGCCGTCCTCGACATCGAGGGCTTCCGGGTGTACACCCAGCTCGATGAGCCGATGCTGCGGACGATCGCGGACATGACCGGCGGCACCTATCACCACGCGGCGAGCGCCGACGACCTCCAGGCGGTCTATGACTCGCTCGAGACCCGCCTCGTGGTCGAGGCCGAGAGCACCGAGGTGACCTCGCTCGTCGCGGCGCTCGGGCTGCTGTTCCTGACCCTGGGCGGTGTGGCGGGGCTGGCGTGGTCGGGTCGGCTGCCATGACCCTGCTCTGGGCACCCTTGCTGCTGCTCCTCCTGCTGGTCCCGGCATTGGTCGCCCTCTACGTCATGGTCCAGCGGCGTCGCGGGCGATCCGCGGTCCGGTACTCCAGCCTGTCGCTGGTCGCGGCCGCACGACCAGGCACGTCCCGGGTCCGGCGCCATCTGCCATTCGCGCTGTTCGCGGCATCGATCGCCGTGGTCGTGGTCGCACTCGCGCGGCCGGCCGCGGTGGTGAGCGTGCCCACGAGCCAGACGACGATCCTGATGGTCATGGACGTGTCCCGCAGCATGTGCTCCACGGACATCGCGCCCAACCGCCTCGCCGCGGCGGAGGAGGCTGCCGCGGCGTTCATCGAGCGGCAGGATCCGGGCACCCTCATCGGCATCGTCGCGTTCGCGGGGTTCGCGGAGCTCATCCAGCCGCCGACCACTGACCGGGAGGTCCTGCTCGACGCCGTCTGGAGCCTGACCACCGGCCGGCGTACCGCCGTGGGCAGCGGGATCCTCACCGCCATCGACGCCATCGCGGAGATCGATCCCTCGGTGGCGCCCGCCGTGACCGCGTTCTCGCCGGGCGTGGCGCCGGTGCCCGTGGCCGATGGGGCGTACGCGCCGGCCATCATCGTGGTCCTCACCGACGGCGCCAGCAACGCGGGCGCCGAGCCGGTCGAGGCCGCGCAGCAGGCCGCGGACCGGGGCCTCCGCGTGTACACCATCGGGTTCGGCACCGCGAACGGCGACGAGTTCGACATGCGCTGTGGCGCCGGGCTCGTCGGACGCGAGCCCAACGACCCGGCCTCCGGCGGCGGGTCGGGCGGTGGTGGCTTCGGCGGCGGCGGCGGCTTCGGCGGTGGCGGAGGCGGAGGCGGCGGCGGTGGCGGCTTCCGACGCGGCATCGACGAGGACACGCTGCGCGAGGTCGCCGCCGTCACGGGGGGCGAGTACTACCCCGCGGAGAGCGCGTCAGAGCTGGTCGCGGTGTTCGACGGCCTGCCCACGGCGCTCATCACCCGCCACGACGTGGTCGAGCTGTCGGCGGCGTTCGTGGGCCTGGGTGCCCTGCTGGTCGTGATGGCCATGGGCCTGTCCCAGATGTGGCGTCCCCTGCCATAGTCCGCGCACATGCCGATCCGCACCGTCATCGAACGAGGGACCCATGGCAAGCGGGCCGTGGCGTTCGCGCTGGACTGGCCCGGCTGGAGCCGGGGCGCCAGGAGCCCCGAGCTCGCCCTCGAGACGCTGGAGGCGTATCGCGGGCGGTATCGACCGGTCACCGTCCTGGCCGGTCTGGCGGATGACTTCGATCGAGCCGGCCCGCTCGAGGTCGTGGAGGACCGCGTCGGCACGGGCTCGACCGACTTCTGGGGCATCTCGTTCACGCCCTGCTCGCTGGAGCAGGAGCCCATGGACGCCGCCGATCTGGAGCGGAAGCTGCGTCTCGTGCGCGCGGCCTGGGCCTTCTTCGACGCCGTCGGCGCACGCGTGTCGCCGGAGATGCGCAAGGGGCCGCGGGGCGGCGGGCGGGATCGCGACCGGATCATCCGCCACACCATCCGCACCGAGAGCGAGGACTTCGCCAAGAAGGTCGACCTGCGCATCCCCGAGGAAGGCGCCCTGGGTGACGCGCTGCCGGGATACCGCGACGCGTACGTCGAGGCGATGCGGGCATACCAGCGGGGCGACATCAAGGGCCGCATGTTCACGTGGAACCTGCCGTTCCTCGTCCGCCACACGGCCTTCCACACCCTCGACCACGCGTGGGAGATGGAGGACAAGGACCTCACCGGGCAGCCGGCAGGCTGAGCTCGCGCCCGCGCCGAGCTACGCCGTGTCGATGACCAGGTCGTCCGGGACCAGGTGGGGTCCCTCCGCGTACCGACGCTGGGCGATGGTCGCACGCCGGAAGTACGCCGACACCCGGGCTCCGGCGTCACCCGTGATGCCGACCTGCGCGAGCGCCCGGTCGAACGCGTCGAGGCACGCCTCGTCCAGCTCCTCGTGGACACCGTTCCCGGCGTGGACGCGCTGCATCGACGACTCGTCGCCGTAGCCTGCCGTGTACAGCGGGGGACCGCCGAGGGCCTCGGCGAGGTAGGCCGCGAGCCGCTCATCGTGCTGGGGGTGGAGCGCGTGCTCGAACGGGTGGGCCGCTACCGGGTCCTCGAGACACAGCCGGTGCCAGGTGCGGCTGAGCGCGAGCAGCCGATCGAACCCGCCGACATCCTGATACAGGGTCGTCATGCGGCCAGTGTGGCATTCCCGTCGAGCAGGGCGTCGCCCCCGGGGATGGTGAACCAGACGCTGGTCCGGCCATCCGCCGACGTGGCGCCCACCTCACCGCCCCAGGCATGGACCAGCTGCGCGACGATGGCCAGGCCGATGCCCGCGCCACCGCTCGCCGCCGAGCGGGACGGATCGACCCGGTAGAAGCGCTCGAACACGTGGGGCAGGTCGGCCGCCGGGATGCCGGGCCCCGTGTTGCTCACCGTGACCCGTGTCTCCCCTGTGCGCCCCTCCACCTCGACCTCCACCGCACCCCCCGCCGGCGTGTAGCGGGTCGCGTTCGACAGCAGGTTCGCGAGCACCTGCGCCAGCGCGTCCGGATCCACGTCGACCGTCCGTGCCGGAGGCATCAGCACCGTGACCTCCACGCCGTTGCCCCGCAGACCGGGCTCCGCCAGCTCCACCGCGGTGTGGACGTGCGGCGGCAGGTCCAGCCGCACCGGCCGCAGCGTGCGGCCAGCGTCGCCCTCCGCGAGCGTGTCCAGGGAGCGCGCCAGGCGCGTCAGCCGGGCGGCCTCCTCCAGCAGCGAGTCGAGCTGCGACCGGTCCGCGGGCAGCACGCCGTCGCGCATCGCCTCGAGGTAGCCCTGGAGGTTGGCGAGCGGCGTCCGCAGCTCGTGCGCGGCATCGCGGATGAACCGGTCGCGGATGGCCCGCTGCTCCTCGAGCGCGGCGGCCATGCGGTCGATGGACTCGGCGAGCTCGCGCATCTCGGTGGGGCCCTCGCGTGGCAGGCGCGTCCCGAAGTCGCCCCGGGCGATGCGCTGGGCGGCCTCGCTGGCCGTCCGCACCGGACGGGCGAGGCGTCGCCCGATGAGCACCGCCAGGGTCACCGAGAGCGCGATCGCGACGAGCAGGCTGATGACGACGACGCGGCCCACCGAGTCCTGGAACATCGACTCGCTGCCGGAGACATCCGCGCCCAGCGCCACCATGAGGTCCCTGAACGTCTGGCCGCCGATGAGCAGCACGCCCAGGCCCAGCACGGCCATGGCGGCGACCGCGACCGCGAGCGCGGCGATCGCGATGCGGGCCGCGATGCCGTCGAGCAACCTCACGGGGTGGGCTCGCCGCGGGTGACGGCGCGGTAGCCGACGCCGCGGACCGTGGCGATGTACCGCGGATCCTCGGCGTCGTCGCCCAGCTGCGCCCGCAGCCGCCGGATGTTGGCGTCGATGGTCCGATCGAGCACCGCGTCGTCGTCCTGGCCGTACAGCGCATCGAGCAGCCCGTCACGGGTGAGCACCCGGCCGTCCGCCTCGAGCAGTGCCACCAGCAGCCGGAAGCCGGTCGGGGACAGCTCGACGATCCGGTCGCCGACGCGCACCTCGTGCCGTTCCTGGTCGACCGCCAGGTCGCCCAGCCGCAGCAGGGCCCGCCCGGTGTTGCCGCTGCCGCTGGCGCCCGCTCGTTCGAGCAGGCGTCGGACCCGGAGCGCGAGCTCGGCGGGCGAGAAGGGCTTGGCGAGGTAGTCGTCGGCGCCCACGCTGAGACCCTCGATACGGTCCGAGGTCAGCCCCCGGGCGGAGAGCACGAGGATGGGCGGCCGCTCGGCGGCCGGGCGTCCCGAGGCCCGAAGGTCGCGGATGATGGACAGCCCGTCGATGCCGGGCAGCATCAGGTCGAGGACCACGAGCGCGGGTCTGGCCCGGCGGAGCGCCGCGACGGCCGTCGGCCCGTCGGCGGCCTCGACCACCCGGGGGCCGTCACGCTCGAGATAGGTGCGCACGAGCCGGCGGATCTTGGCGTCGTCGTCCACGACGAGGATCGGCGGGCGGTCGGTGGACACCGCGCCATGCTACGGGCCCGGGTGTGACGCCCCGGTGACGAGGGCGCTCGCACGAGGGGCGTCATGCGATCGTCATGCGCGCCCGTCAGGATCGGGCGATGATCCAGGGACCCGCCACACACGTATCGAGTGCCATGCAGCCGACCGCCAGCCGTTCCGCCGACATCGCCGCGGCGGTCGCGGGCGCCATCGCAGCGGCCGTGACCATCGGCGCCGCGGAGCTCATCGCGGCGTTCGTGTCCGGCGCACCGTCGCTGGTCATCGCCATCGGCGACCTCGTCATCGACCTGCAGCCGCCGGGTGCCAAGGACCTCATGGTCAGCCTGTTCGGCGATTCCGACAAGCTGGTCCTGAACCTGGTGATCGTGGCCGGCGCCGTGCTCATCGCCGCGGCCGTGGGTGTCGCTGCACGCCGGCGCTGGGCATGGGGCGTCATCGGGTTCCTCGTCGCGGGTGGCGTTGCCGCGCTCGCCGCGCTGCGCCAACCGTTGACCGACCGGGTCCTGGCCGTGGTCACCGTCGCTGTCGCGGTCGCCATGGGCCTGGTCGTGCTCCGCTGGCTGCTGTCGTTCACGCGCCCTGCATGGGCCACGGGCACGGC
Organism: Candidatus Limnocylindrales bacterium; assembly: GCA_040510715.1. Lineage (GTDB taxonomy): Bacteria > Chloroflexota > Limnocylindria > Limnocylindrales > CSP1-4 > JAFMJV01. The sequence continues at coordinate 9,940 of JBEVIK010000012.1, read as the reverse complement.
CGGGTCGGCGGCGGCGGCGGCCGCAGCCATGCCCGACTGGGACCGACGGGGCTTCCTCATCGCGGGTGGCGCCGCCACGGCGGGCGCGCTGGTCGCCGGCGCGCTCGGCCGCACGCTGCTGGAAGGCCGCGCAGCGGGGCCCACCGTGGCTGATGTGCTGCCGCCGACCGCGGGCGGCAGCCCCAGACCCGTACCGTCGCTGCCCGCGGGCAGCGAGCTGGACGTGCCGGGCATCACGCCCCTCGTGGTGCCCAACGACCGGTTCTACCGCATCGACACGGCGCTCCTCGTGCCGCGTGTCGATGCCTCGACCTGGAGCCTCACCGTCAAGGGAATGGTGGACCGCGAGGTCCGCCTCACGTACGAGGACCTGCGCGCGATGCCGCTGTTCGACCAGTACGTGACCATCGCCTGCGTCTCGAACGAGGTCGGCGGCAACCTGGTCGGCAACGCCTTGTGGACGGGCGTCCACCTGCGCGAGGTGCTCGCGATGGCCGGCGTCCAGACCGGTGCGACCCAGATCGTGGGCAGGTCCGTGGACGGGTTCACGGTCGGCTTCCCGACCGAGTGGGCGATGGACCCCGCGCGCGACCCCATGATCGCCATCGGCATGAACGGGGAGCCACTACCCGCGGACCACGGCTACCCCGCGCGGCTCATCATCCCGGGGCTGTTCGGGTACGTCAGCGCGACCAAGTGGCTGGGCTCCATCGAGCTCACCACGTGGGAGGGCTACGACGCCTACTGGGTCCCGCTGGGCTGGTCCAAGGAGGGACCCATCCTCACCCAGGCCCGCATCGACGTCCCGGGGAGCGGCGCCCGGGTCACGGCTGGACCGGTCAGCATCGCGGGCGTGGCGTGGGCCCCGGACCGGGGGGTCGAGCGCGTCGAGGTCAAGGTCGACGACGAGGACTGGGTCATGGCGACCATGTCCGCGCCGCTCAGCGACGCCACATGGGTGCAGTGGCTGCGGGTCTGGGACGCGACGCCCGGCCGGCACACGATCCTCGTGCGCGCGACCGATGGCGCCGGCGAGGTCCAGACCGCGGACATCACGAGCCCGGCGCCCGACGGTGCCCGCGGCCATCACACCATCGAGGTCGAGGTGACCGAGCCTGAGCCCTCCGCCGCCTGAGGCACCGGAACGGCTCGACCGCTCGGGTCACGTCCTCGATCGCGACGAACGGTTCGACGGTCCCGGGCTCGACCGCGGCCTGTGGGTCCCGGCCTACCTGCCGCAGTGGAGCTCGCGCGCCGCGTCGGCGCCCCGCTACGAGCTCCGGCAGGGCGGCGGCCTTCGGCTGCGCATCGACCCCGACCAGCCGCCCTGGTGTCCCGAATGGGACGGTGCGCTCCGCGTCTCGTCCATCCAGACGGGCGTGTTCGCGGGGGCCCTCGGCAGCCCCGTCGGGCAGCACCGGTTCCATCCCGAGGTCGTCGTGCGGGAAGAGCAGCCCGCCGAGCGGCTGCATACGCCGAGGCACGGCATCGTCGAGACGCGGCTGCGGGCCTCGCCCCACCCTCGGTACATGGTCGCGCTGTGGATGATCGGCTACGAGGACCTGCCCGATCGCTCGGGGGAGATCTGCGTCGTCGAGATCTTCGGTCGCGATGTCGGGCCGGGGCGCGCCGCCGCAGGCATGGGGGTCCATCCCCACCACGACGGGCGCATCCACGACGACTTCGAGCGGGTGCCGCTGGGGATCGACGTCACCGGCGCCCACGACTACGCGGTGGTGTGGGGCCCGGACCGGCTGGCCTGGTACGTCGATGAGCGGCTGGTCAGGCGCGTGGACCAGGCGATCGACTACCCGATGCAGCTGATGCTGGGCATCTACGGCTTCCCGGAGCCCGGTGCCAGTGCCGATGCCCCGTTCGGACCGCCACCGGGCGTCTTCGACGTGGACTTCGTGCGCACCTGGCGTCCCACGCCCTGAGCGGGGCGTTGGGGAGCGGCGCGGCGCTCAGACGTTGCGCTTGCGCAGCTGGTCGCGGATGGGTCCGTAGATGATGAGCGCCACGATGGCGCCCAGGATGGAGCCGATGAGGCCGGTCGGCCGCAGCTCGAGGCCGTCGCCCGCGATGAGCGAGAAGATGAGCCCGCCCACGAACGAGCCGACGATGCCGATGACGAACAGCTCCCAGGTCTCGTACTTCCGCTTCCCCGCGACGAGGAAGTTGGCGATGAACCCGGCGACGAGGGCGATGACGATGAAGGCAAGGAGGAGGAACATGCTCGATCTGGCTCCTGGGCGGGTCGGTCTGGCCGGCGGCCTCGGTCGCCAAGACTAGCGTGTCGTGCGCTGGACCGAAACGTCGTTCGCGGCGCGTCAGTCCGGATGAGTGACCATCCGGGCATACAGCTCGGGCTGCCGATCCACCAGGTAGCTCGCATAGCTGCGCCACCGGTCGAGGTCGGAGGTCGGGTCCGTGACCTGCGCCACAGCGATGCCCTCGCCTCCATCGAGCGTCGCCAGGATCGCGCCCGTCGGTCCGGCGATCGTGGAGTGGCCCACGCTGGTGAAGCCCGCCTCCTCGCCGACCCGGGCAGCCATCGCGACGTGGACCCCGTTCTCGAGGGCGCGGATGCGCGCCAGGGCACGAACGCTCTCACCGGTCCAGCCCATGCCCACCTGCCACGGGTCGGTGATCCAGTCGGTGCCATTGACGATGAGCTCGGCCCCGCTGAGCACGAGCCCGCGGATGTACTCCGGGAACATGAGGTCGTAGCACACGGTCAGGCCGAGCCGACCCAGGGCGGTGTCCACGAGGCATGCCGCGTCGCCCGGCCGGAACATCGCCCGCTCACCGGCGAACAAGTGCACCTTCCGGTACATCGCGACCAGACCGACCCCGGGCGCGAACAACGCCAGGCAGTCATGGACGTCCTCGCCGGCGGCCTCGATGATGCCGACCGCGAGGTGGATGCCCAGGGAGTCCGCCAGACCCGCGAGCCGCTCCACGACCGGGCCGTCAGCAGGCGTCGCGAGCTCGCGCACGCGATCCCCGACGAAGTACCCGGTCGTCGCGCACTCGGGGAGGATCACCAGCTGGGCACCGTCGGCGTGGGCGGCGCGCGTCAGGCGCTCGATCCGCTCGAGGTTGGCCGGGACATCGCCGAGCACGCAGTCCATCTGGGCGACCGCCACCCGCATGTCCATCATCGACCTCCGGCCGTGGCCATCGCCACGCCCGTGTCGGCGTCCATCGCGGCGGCACGCATCACGTCCTCCTCGCTCGCGCCAGCCGGCAGCTCCGCCACGAGGCGACCGGCACGCAGCACCAGGATCCGGTCCGCGACCCCCAGGACCTCGGGGAGCTCCGAGCTCGCGAACAGGATGGCCATCCCCGAAGCGGCGAGCCTGCGCAGGAGCGCGTGGAGCTCGGCCTTGGCGCCGACGTCGATGCCGCGAGTGGGTTCGTCGCACAGCAGGACCCGCGGCTCGATGGCCAGCCACTTGCCGATGACGACGCGCTGCTGGTTGCCGCCCGACAGCGTCCCCGAGCGCGAGCCGAGCACGCGGCGCGGCAGCTGGACCCGATCGGCGCTGGTCGCGGCGACCTCGCCGGCCGCGGAGCGCTGATACATCCCGTGTCGGCTCGGCAGCGTGGTGGACACGAGGTTCGCGAGGTTGGTCAGGTCGAGCGCGAGGCCCTCGTGCTTCCGGTCCTCGGTCACGAAGCCGATCCCGGCGTCGATGGCAGCACGCGGTGAGGCCGGCACGGGCATGCCATCGATGGTCACCCTGCGGTCGGCGCCCGGCTCGACCCCCACGATGGTCCGGAACAGGGTCGTGCGCCCGGAGCCGATGAGACCCGCGAGCCCCACGATCTCACCCGGCCACGCGTCCAGCGAGATGGCCGTGATGCCGCGTTCCGGATCGACACTGGTCGCGTCGCGGATGCTGATCCGAGGCGTCCCGGAGCGATCGATCGACGACGGCCGCACCGGGTACATGTCGGCCAGATGCTCTCGCCCGACCATGAGCGACACGAGCTCCCGGTGGTCCGTGGTGCTGGTCGGCATGGTGCGCACGAGCCGGCCGTCCTTGAGCACCGTCACCGTGTCCGAGATCGCGAAGATCTCGTCGAGACGATGGGAGACGTAGAGCACGGCCCGACCCTCGGCACGAAGCCGACGGATCACCCGGAACAGGTGCTCCTGCTCGACCGACGTCAGCGAGGCGGTGGGCTCGTCCATGATGACCAGCGCGGCGTCACGGGACAGGGCCTTCGCGATCTCCACCAGCTGTCGCTCCGCGACGGACAGGCCGCGGACCGGCGCACGCGCCTCGATGGGGATGCCCAACGATGCGAGGTGGGCCGTGGCCATCCGGTGGAGCGACCGGTGGTCGAGGAACGGCCCGCGTCGCGGCTCCCGATGCAGGTACAGGTTCTGCGCGACGTCGAGGTCCGGGATGAGGCTCTGCTCCTGGTAGACCACGGACACGCCGGCCGCCTCGGCGGCTGCCGGCCCGGCGAAGCGCGTCGCCCGCCCATGGACCCGGATCTCCCCTTCGTCCGGTTGATGGACGCCGGCGGCGATCGCGATGCACGTGGACTTGCCCGCCCCGTTCTCGCCCACGAGCGCGTGCACCGCGCCCGGTCGGAGGACGAGGTCGACCCCGGCCAGGGCGCGCACGGCACCGAACGACTTGACCAACCCGCGCAGCTCCAGCACGGGCGGCGTGTCGTCCCGGGCGATGGGGCCGGGAGCATCGAGCTCCCGGCCCGGGATGGACACCAGGGTCAGGACTGCGGCAGGAACTCGGCGGGCAGCTCGTTCGCCCACCAGTCGTCCGGAGCCTCGGCATCGGCGAGGGCCGCGGCCTCCTCGGGGGCGTACCAGACCGACGGCACATGGATGCCCTTGGTGACCTCCTCCCCGGAAAGGATCCGGGTCATCTGCTCCACGCCCACCGCACCGGCCGCGGGCGGGAACGTGACGAGCCCGCCGTTGCTCTCTGGGTGCGCCGCGATCCACTTGAGCCAGCCGTTGTACTCGTCGCCGGGCGAGAACACGACGTCACCGAGCCGGCCGGCCTCGTCGAACGCCTCTGCGACGCCAGCCGACATCTGGCCGGCAGGGGAGAACACCCCGTCGATCGTGGGATAGCGCTGGAGCCACGTCTCGGTGAGCTCCTTGGCCTTGGCGCGGTTCCAGTCGCCGTTCTGGGTGTCCAGCAGCTCGACGCCCGGGTTCGCCGCGAGGACGTCGCGCAGGGCCTTGTCCTGGTCCACGGCGGCGGTCGTGCCCGCGATCGGCAGCATGGACACGATCGTGCCCTGCCCGCCTAGGGCCTCCACGAGCTTGAGCGCACCGGCGACACCCAGCTCGTACTGGTCGATGTAGGCGTTAGAGACGATGCCCGGCAGGTCCGTGTAGCCGCCGCCCACGTTCACCGTCGGGATGCCTGCGGTGACCGCCTGCTCCAGACCTGGCTCGATGGCGGTGTCGTCGATGGGCCAGTAGAGGATGGCTTCGCACCCCTGGTTGATGAGGTCGGCGATGTCGCCGATCTGCTTGTTGGGGTCGAAGTTGGCGTCCGTGACCACGATCTCGGGCTCGTATCGCGGCTCGAGCGATGCCTGGTGGCGGATGTGCTGGAGCGCGAACACGACCCACGAGTTGGTGAGGTATCCCGCGCTCACGCACAGCTTCCAGGGGCCCTCCTTGGCGAACGCGCTGGTGTCGACCGGGGTGTCCGCGGTCTGGGCCTCGGGGGAGACGTACTCGGCTGGGATGACGATGGGCGCGCCGCTGGCGCCGTCCGCAGCGGGCGAGCCGCTCGGGTCCTGCGCGGCGACGGGGGCAGCGGCGATCGCGAGCGCGCTGAGTGCCAACCCGGCGATCGGGATCCGACGGTGCATGGGTGCCTCCTTGTGGTGACGGGACTCCGGGTGAGGGTCAGCGGCGGTGCCGCGTCATGCCATGAGCCCCTCCTTGCGCTGAGCCGCGACGTGCACCGCAGCCACACCGAAGATGATGGCGCCCTTGACCAGCAGCTCGAGGTCGATGGGCAGGCCAAGGATGTTCACGAGGTTGAACGATACGGCGAGGATGAGCACGCCCGCGACGGTGCCGCCGATGCCACCCCGTCCACCTGCGAACGTCGTCCCGCCCAGGACCACCGCGGCCAACGCGTCGAACTCGAAGCCCTGGCCAGCGAACGTGCTGGACACACCGGAGCGCGCGAGGAGGACCAGCCCGGCGAGTGCCGCGCACACCCCCGAGATGGCGAACACCGCGATGCGGGTGCGGGTCACCTGGACCCCGGACAACCTCGCAGCCCGCGGATTGGCACCCACGAGGTAGATGCGCCGACCGAGCACCATCCGAGTCTGGACGAACAGGCCCACGAGGACGACGGCGGCGAACACGAGCACCAGCACGGGCACGATCCCGATCCGCCCATTGAACACGGCGCGGAACGCGGGTGCGACCTCACCCGCCGCGGTGCCGCCCGTGTACAGCTGGGTGATGCCGGAGATGGCCGTCGCCATCCCCAGGGTGAGGATGAACGAGGGCACCTTCCAGCGCGCCACGATGGTCCCGTTGAGGCAACCGACGGCGACGCCCATCAGGAGCACGGCTCCGCATGCCAGCGGGATGTTGGCGTCCGAGCCGTCCATGAGTGTCGCGGCCAGCACCGACCCGAACACGATCACGGCGCCCACCGACAGGTCCACGCCACCCGTGATCATGACCAGGGTCACGCCGACGGCGGCGATGCCCACGACGCTCGCCTGGCGCACGATGTTCAGCAGGTTCACGGGGTTGAGGAAGCCCGGCGAGAGGACGGCGGCGAGCGCGACGAGGACGAGCAGGGCGAGCCACAAGCCGAGGCTGCCCATCGGGACACGCTGCTGGAGGCGCTGCTCCACCGCGGACGGCGCGGGTGGCACCGAGGTCGATGCGCTGGTCATGGCTCGCGGCGGGCCGAGGTATAGACCGCCACGGCGACCACGATGACGACCCCGTTGATGACCCGCTGCGCGAAGGGCGAGATACCCAGCAGGTTGAGCATCGTGGCGAGCATCGTGAGCAGCAGCACCGCCGCGATGGTGCCCCAGACACCGCCGCGTCCACCGGAGAGCGCGGTCCCGCCCACGACCACCGCGACGATGCTCGACAGCTCGAAGCCGGCGCCTGCGCCGGTGAACCCGGATCCGAGGCGCGCCGCCAGCAGCAGGCCCGCGATGGCCGCGAGGAGGCTGCACACGACGTACGCCCCGAGCCGCACCCGATCGACCGGGATGCCCGAGCGCCGCGCGCTCTGCGCGTCGCTCCCCAGGGCGTAGACGTACCGTCCGAACGGCGTGCGATCGAGGATGACCCAGCAGCCGATGGCGAGCAGCGCAAGGACCAGCGCCGGGATGGGGATCGGCCCCAGGTCGCCGTACGCGAGCTCGCGGAACGCGTCGGGGGCGCTGCCGACCGTTCGGTCCGTGTACAGGAAGATCGCGCCCTGGAGCACCGAGAGCATCGCCAGCGTGACGATGAGCGGATCGACGCGCGCCACCACGATGCCCAGCCCGTTGGCCAGGCCAGTCACCAGCCCACAGGCGAGGGCGACGAGCAGGACCGGGCCGATCAGACCCGGATCGCCGTCCATGATCCCGTTGGCGAGCACCGTGACCAGACCCATGAGCATCCCCACGGACAGGTCGATCCCCCCTGTGAGGACGACGAATGTCTGGCCCAGCGCGACCACGCCCAGCACGGCTGCCTGGCGCAGGACCGCGTCGGCGTTGGCGGCGGTCGCGAAGTTGGGGACCGCGACGACACCCACGATGAGCGTGACGACCAGCGCGACCCATACCCCCAGGCGTGCCACCTGGTCCCGGAGGTCCGGGCGCGCCGTGACCGACCGGACCGCGGGACCGGCCGACGCCGAGGTCATCCTGTCCGCAGCTCGCCGATGATCTCGGGTGCGGTACCGACGCGACCGAACTTCATGGCCACGTTCCGGATGGTCGCCTCGTGGAGCTCCCGGTCGAAGGAGGACACCGCGTCCCGCACGAGGACGGCCTTGAGGCCCAGCTCGAACGCCCCGCGGACCGTCTCGTCGACGCAGATCTGGGTCACCGTGCCCACGACGACGACCGTGTCCACCCCGTGCGCGAGCAGGACGTCGTGGAGCCGCGTCCGGTGGAACGCGCCGTAGCCGTACTTGTCCACGACCTCGTCGCCGGGGAGCGGACTCAGCTCATCGATGACCGCCGGTCCCTCTCGCTCGCCCACGACATCGGCGTATGCGCGATACATCCCCGGCAGGCAGCTGTGGAGGGGTGCGGCGAGCTCGGGCGACCACAGCCACATGAGCGTCTCGCCGGGGCCTGCCACGAACCGGGTGTACACGACCAGGCGCCCCAGGTCGTGGAACGCGTCGATGAGCGTGCGGATGACGGGGATGGTGGCCCGAGCGTCGGGGACCTCCTGCGGTGCGCCTGCCCGCACGAAGTCGTTCTGCATGTCCACGACCACGAGCGCGGTCCGCTCGGGGTCGATCCGGAACGGCGCCTGCCCGCCCATGTATCCGATCACCCCCTGCACTGCCGAGCCGGACCGTCGGATGGGCCGGGCCGGTGCGACGTCGGTAGGATACGGAAGCAGACGTCCCATCGACGGGGAGGAGGAGCGATGGCGGACCCGAGCATCCCGGGATCGCTCCGGGGCGCGCCCGCACCCACGGACGAGGCGCAGCTCGACGAGTACCTGTCGCGACCGCGTCACCAGACGATCGAAGCGCTTGCCGGCCTGGGAGGCGACATCCTCGTGCTGGGCGCGGGCGGCAAGATGGGTCTCAGCTTCGCCGCGATGGCCGCACGGTCACTGCAGGCCGCAGGTGACGCATCCCGCCGGGTCATCGCCGTGTCGCGCTTCCACGATGGCGTCCGGCGCTTCCAGCAGGCCGGTGTCGAGACGATCGAGGCGGACCTCCTCGACCCAGGGGCGCTCGATGCGCTCCCGGACGCCCCGAACGTGCTGTATCTCGCGGGCATGAAGTTCGGCAGCTCCGGCGCGCAGTCGCTCACGTGGGCCATGAACGTGCTGCTGCCGGGCCTGGTCGCGCGCCGGTACCCGCGATCGCGCATCGTGGCGCTGTCGTCAGGCAACGTCTACCCGTTCACGCATGGCGTGGGCAGCCGGGAGGCTGACGAACCGGGCCCCGTCGGGGAGTACGCGGTCACCTGCCTCGGACGGGAGCGCCTGTTGGAGCATGGCTCGCGTACCGCCGGGACAGCCGTGACGCTCATCCGGCTCAACTACGCCAATGCCCTCCGCTATGGAGTGCTCGTGGACATCTGCCAGCAGGTCCTCGCCGGCCAGCCGGTCGACGTCTCCATGGGCAGCGTCAACGTGATCTGGCAGGGGGACGCGTGTGCTGCGATCCTGGCCTCGTTCGGGATGGCCGCATCGCCTCCGGCGGTGCTCAACGTGGCAGGCCCCGAGCAGGTGCGTGTCCGCTGGGTCGCCGAGCGCTTCGCGACGCTCCTCGGCGTTCCCGCACCTCGCATCGCGGGGACCGAGGCCCCGACCGCGGTGCTGAGCGACTCCTCCCTCATGGTGGAGCGCCTCGGCGCCCCGGACGTCCCCGTGGAGCAGCTGCTGTCGTGGACCCTCGACTGGGTCTCGAGCGGCAAGCCGCTCCTGGGCAAGCCGACCGGCTTCCAGAAGCGCGACGGCCGCTTCTAGATGAGCCCCGTGCACCTGCCGTCGCTCGACCCGTCGGTCGGCCAGGCGCTCGCCGGTGGCGTGGTCATCCCCGCGCATCCGCTGGCGCTGACCGCGGGACGGCGCTTGGACGAGCGCCGCCAGCGGGCACTCACGCGCTACTACCTCGCGTCGGGCGCCGGGGGCGTGGCGGTCGCGGTCCACACGACCCAGTTCGCGATCCGCGAGCCATCGGTGGGCCTGCTGCGACCCGTCCTGGAG
>JBEVIK010000011.1:0-8873 GCA_040510715.1 Candidatus Limnocylindrales bacterium | reverse complement strand
TCGATGTCCGGACCTGCCCCGGGCGTGTACGTCCAGACGTTGACCAGGCTGCCGATCTGGTTGCCGTTCGAGTCGGACTTGTAGATCCGGATCTGGTTGACGTCGCTCATGACGATGGGCGACCCGGGGGACTTGAGGATGCGCTGGGTCGCCGCGATGACCTGCTGGTCCACGAGGGCCGGGTCGGACACGGCGCAGCTCGTGGCACCACCATGGGCAAGGGCGGCGCCGATGCGGGCGCCCTCGCGGGTGGCATAGCCGACCGTCAACCGATGGTTGAAGGCGAGCCCGAACTCGAGCATGATCAGCAGCAGCATCGCCACGATGGGCACGATGACGATGAACTCGACCACGCTCTGGCCGCGCTCATCCGTCCGCGGATCGATCGCCTGGGGCATCGCCCTGCGTCCCGTGCGCATCACTTCTGGGGCTCCATGCGGAACGCGTTGCGCATCGTGAAGTCCATGGTCCCGTTGGTGCCGCCGTTGAACATGCCCATGACCGCCGAGAGCGGGGTCCGCAGGTTGTAGCGGAGCGAGATCTGGACGCCGATGGTGTCCACCGAGGTGCGCGCCGGGGTCATGGTCGGGCAGCCCGACAGGATGCTGCAGCGCTGGTTGACCGGGTACCCGCCGCCCGTCGAGGTGTAGGGCACGTCGATGGGCGTGCCGTCCGCGAGGATGCAGTTGGTGACGCCGCCGCGGACGTATGAGTTCTGAGCGAAGATGGTCGTCCCGGACGGGTTGGTCCGCTGGATGTTGACGCCCGTGATCTCGCCGCGGTCGATGGGTGCCGTGATGTCCTGCTCGATGCGCGTGAGGATCATGCAATCGGCGCCCGGCAGGCTGCCCGCCTCGGCAGCGACCAGCGCCGCGTTCTGGCTCGCGCGGTTGATGCCCAGCGACGAATTGAAGGCGAGGGCGAACTCGATGATGCCCGTGACGAGCAGCATCAGCACTGGCAGCACGATGGCGAACTCGAGCAGCGCCTGGCCGCGCTGGCGGCGACCTGGACGCTCGCGGAGAGCGGCCGCGGGGACGGCTCGCTGGGGCGCCACGGGGCGGCTCGTGGCCGGCCGTCGCCGGGTTCGGGCGCGGAGGAGTCCGCTGGTGCTGGGCATGGCCGGTATCTGACCCCGAAAGGCCCCCCGCGGCATATGGGCAGAACGTCCCGGATGGTCCGGTACCGGGTGGGGGAGCGGACCCTCATCGAGGGCCCACGACCGCACCGCAGCGCCCACCGCGCGTGGCGTCCACGCACCGGGATCTGGGGCTGTCCGGGATGCCGGGCGATGAATGCCCTTGTGGGTCATGTGGCGAGCCTCTCGCGTGGGGGCGGGCACCACTGGGATCGGGCACCGGCCCAGGGCCGGGGGATGCGCGACGGGTGGCTCGCACCAACACGGTGGGTGCGAGCCACCCCATCACCGTTGTCGCGCTGCGTCCCGGTGGACGCGCTGACGGGACCCACCGCGGGCGATATCTGTGCCATCGCACCGCGGCGTCATCACGAGTCGGATGCGTCATCGAGGGTCCCCGACGACCGTCCCACCAGCCATCCCGATGCAACCACGAAGGTACGGGGATGTCCATGACCTTCGGGCTATCCCCGGGGCGTCCCGGCAACGGCTGATGCGCCGTTCCCCCTACACTCAGGCTCAGTGGCGACCCAGGAGATCGTGCAGAGCTTCTCGTACGTCAGCTGGGCGCTGCTCGTGGGTCTCGCGCTCGGCAGCTTCGGGCTCGCCTGGGTCCTCCGGCAGGTCACCGACGCCACGACCGGGTTCGTCGGTACGACCGCGCTCATCGCCGCCATCCTCGGCGCACTCGGCTTCGCGACCGACCTTGGCCTGCCCACCCCCGACCAGCTGGCCATCGTCACGCGACCCGAGCTCGACGCTCCACGCCGCGTGCTGCTGGCGACGTTCGTGGTGCTCGCCGCATGGACGGGCTTCCTGGCCCTGCGTGGCGGGCGAGGACGCTGGGTCGGCGCGCTCGCCATCATCGCGGGGGTCGCGACCCTGCTCGTCGCGTCGTTCTGCTGGCAGGACCCGGGTGTCGTGGACGCCCTGCCACTGTTCGTCCAGCTCACCTCGCTGTCGGTCGTCGCGGGCGGGTCGCTGGGGGCGGTCATCCTCGCCCACTGGTACCTCGTCACGCCCCGCATCTCGGAGCAGCCGCTGGTCCTCACGACCCGCCTCCTGAGCGTGGCCATCGCACTCCAGCTGTTGCTGTTCCTGGTGTGGCTCGCGGTGGGCTATCCCGCCCAGCCGCCGTTCGCCGCCCTCACCGGTCCCCAGGCGCTGTTCGTATGGCTGCGCCTCATCGTGGGCATCCTGTTCCCGCTGCTGCTCACGTGGATGGCATGGAAGACGGCCCAGACCCGGTCCATGGAGTCCGCGACCGGGCTCCTGTACATCGAGCTCGCGCTCGTGCTGGCCTCGACCATCGTGGCCGCAGGGCTGGCGTTCTCGGTGGGGCTGCTGGTCTAGGTGCGGGCGACCGGGATGCGGGTCACCATCCGCCTGTTCGCGATGCAGCGGGAGCAGCTGGGCTGGAAGCAGCGCGCGTTCGACCTGGACGATGGCTCGACCATCGAGGATGCGTGGACCATGCTGGTCGGTGGCTACCCGGACCTGGCGCCGGCAGGGAGCAGCATCCGGTTCGCACGCAACGGGGTCTATGCCGACCGCGATGAGCGGCTCGCCGACGGCGACGAGCTGGCGCTCATCCCGCCGGTCGCGGGAGGTGCCGGCCCCGCGCGCCGCATCGAGCTGCGGGATGCGCCCTTCCCCGATGACCTCGAGGCGGAGCTGCGGCGGGCCGTCGCGACGACCGCCGATGGCGCCGTCGTCACGTTCGTGGGTCGCACCCGCGCGACACCCGGCACGCCCGCACCCGGCGAGACGCTGCCCGAGGGCGTCGCGGGTCAGCTGGTCGAAGGCCTCACGTACGAGGCGTTCGAGCCGATGGCGCTCAGCGTCCTGGGCGCCATCGCGGACGAGATCGCGGCGCGCTTCGGGGTCGAGCGCATCGCGATCGTGCATCGGACCGGGGAGGTGCCCCTGGGCGAGTCGAGCGTGCTCATCGTGGCCGCCGCGGAGCACCGGGGAGCCGCGTTCGACGCGTGCCGCTATGCGATCGAGGAGCTCAAGGCGCGCGCGCCCATCTGGAAGCAGGAACGCTACCGGGATGGCTCGGTCTGGATCGGGGCACCCGCTCGCCACGCCGCCCCGCACGGGTCCCCCGGCGACGAGGAGGTCGGATGAGGGTCTATCTGTCCGTCGACATGGAGGGGCTCGCCGGCATCAGCCATACCGCGCCCACCGACAGGGGTGACGCCGGGTATCCCGACGCCTGCCGGCTCATGGAGGGCGAGGCGAACGCCGCCATCGCGGGCGCGTTCGATGGTGGGGCGACCGAGGTCACGGTCAACGACTCGCATGGCCCCATGTTCAACCTGTCGCCGGCGGCGCTCGACCCGCGTGCTCGCCTCGTCCAGGGCCGCAAGGCGCTGTCGATGGTGGAGGCGGCCGCCGACGCGGCGTTCGATGTCGCGCTGTTCGTCGGGTACCACGCGCGGGCGGGTCACCCCAGGGGCACCATCGCCCATACCTACACCGGCCAGCCGACCCTCACCACGCTCGCCGGCCGACCCACCGGTGAGTACGGCATCAACGGGCTCTACCTGGGCGCCCTGGGTGTCCCCGTGGGCCTGGTCACGGGTGATGACGCGCTCGCGGAGGAGGTCGCGGACTGGCTGCCATGGGCGGAGCGCGTGGTGGTCAAGCATGCCCGGGGCTACCGCGCGGCCGACTCGGTCCATCCGTCCGTCGCCCGGGACCTCGTCTCGCGGGCCGCTCGCCGCGCCGTCGAACGTGCCACGGCAGGCGAGCTCCGAGCGCTCACCATGCCCTCGCCCATCGAGGTCGGCATCGAGTTCCGGCACGCCGGGCAGGCCGACTTCGCGGCGGTCATCCCGGGCTTCAGCCGGGACGGGGACCGGGGCGTGCGCTACAGCGCCGAGGACGGCATCGATGCGTACCGGGCGTTCGTGTCGGCGGTGCGCCTCGCGAACATCGCGGACGAGTAGGCCCGACCGCTCAGGGCGCCTCGACCACGGCGCGCCGCAGGGCGCGCAGCCCGATCCTCGCCATGGGCTCGCCCACGACCTCGTCGAGGATCGACCACACCTGTGTGGGCGACAGCAGCGAGCGATAGGGCCGCTCCGCGGTCATCGCCTCGTAGCGGTCGCTCAGGGCGAGCACGCGCGCGGCCATCGCCACCGGCTCGTCGGCCAGCGTCGGGAACATGCCATTGCCGTCGAGCCGCTCGTGATGGGCCACCACGAGGGGCGCCAGGCGCGCGAGCGCACGTGATCGGCCGAGCACGGCCGCGGATGTCCGGGCGTGCTCCTCGATGACCCGGCGCTCGGCATCCGTGAGCTGCCCCGGCTTCTCGAGGTACGAGATCGGGACCAGCAGCTTGCCCGCGTCATGGAGCAGCGCGGCGCGGCGCAGGTCCACCAGCAACGTCGGGTCGAGACCCACGTCACGACCGGTGCGCACGGCGAAGCCCGCGACACGACGGCCATGCCGGCCCATCCGGGGCGTGCGCGTGTCCACGATGTCGGCGAAGGTGACCGCGATCGCGTCGAGGCGGTCGTCGTGCAGCCAGCGGACGCGGTCCGTGGGCTCGAGCGCCAGCAGGGCCGACGAGAGGCTCGTGTCGGCGAGCTCTGCCCACAGGCCGGCGCGCCCGAGCCCCAGCGCGATGTCCACGAGCCCTGGATCGAGGGTGCGTCCGCGCTCCGTCCGCACGGCGCGGTCCACGTCGGCCGGTGGCGGCGCATGGCCCAGCACGGCCACCAGCGCGGCGAGCGCGAGCACGCGCCCGTCCTGTGAGAGATGGTCCCTGCGCGCCCCGGACGGCCCTCGACCATCCCAGCGCTCGCCACTCTCGACCACGCTGCGGGCGATGGTCGCCGGGAGGCCCAGCGTGGTGATCGCCGCCGTCGCGCGGGCCGGTCGAGACAGGTGGACCGGCTGTGCCTGGTGCCCAGCACGGCCGTGCGCACGTCGCGGCCCGTCGGTCGTGGAGCCATCGGTGATGGGGCCGGTCGTGCCGATGTCGATGAGCAGCCCAGCGAGCACGAGGTCCGCGCGACGCTCCTCCGGGAGCCCCAGCTCGGCGGCGATGCGACCGGCCAGGTACGCGCTTCGCACCGCGAACCCGGGCGGGCGACGCTCGGCGGCATCGAGCACCACCGAGAGTGCGGCAAGCACCTCCGACACGCGCCCGGTCGGCGCCGCGGGTTGTGGCTGTGCGTGGCCGGATCCACGGTAGGGCGGGACGGTCGGCCCGACCGGCGCATCCGCACGCGGTCGGAAGGCGAGCATCAGCGGACCTCCGGCTCGGCGTGACGGGTCAGCATGGTGCGAATGGTCACCGCGACCCCCGCTGGTCGCCCTCCGCCGGTGGTCAGGTTCGGTGACGTCGGATGGTCCCGGTCGGGCACCGGCCCGACCCGGGCTCAACCGCGGTGGTCGCCCGTGGGGTCGAGCTCCTCGCGGATGAGTCGCAGCTCCTCGGCACTGGGCGGGGGCGTATCCGCGAGGTCGGCAGCGACGCGGACCTCCCAGCCCATCGAGTCGCGTACCTGCTCGAGGGTGGCGCCGGGGTGGAGCGAATCGAGGCGCATCTCGCCGTCGGCATCGAAGTGGTAGATGCCCAGGTCGGTCACCACCAGGGACGGCCCGCTGCCCATCCAGCCCTGCTCGCGCCGGGTGCGGGCCGCTGCCTCGGCACCGCCCAGGTTGCCGGGTGACGTGCGGAAGTCGATGCGCTCCACGAACGAGCGGCTCGACTGGCGCATGATCACGAACACCTGCCGGGCGTTGATGGCGATCTCGCAGGCGCCCCCCGACCCCGGCAGCCGGGTGCGCGGTGTCGCGTAGTCACCGATGACCGTGGTGTTGATGTTGCCGAACCGGTCGATCTGGGCGGCACCCAGGAAGCCGACGTCCACGAGGCCCCGCTGGAGGTAGTAGCCGAACAGCTCCAGCATCGAGGTGACCGCGATGGCGCCCGTGACGATGGTCGGGTCGCCGATGGACAGCGGCAGGCGGGCGGGCCGGGCGCCGAACACCCCCGACTCGTAGACCAGCTGCAGCTCGGGGGCGACCGTGCGCGCGGCGAGGTTGACCGCGATGTTGGGTAGGCCCACGCCCACGAAGCACACCCGCTGGCCGGCGAGCTCGCGGGCGGCCGCCACGATCATCATCTCGGAGCGGGTGAAGGCGGTCTCGGTGGCTGGGCTCACGCGTACCTCCCGTAGTCCACTTCGCCCGAGGGCGCGCTGCCCGATGGCCGGATCCGCTCGCGCGCCTCGGCGCCCAGGAGCTCCATGTATGCGGCGCGATCGGGGACGCCCAGGACATGGTCGCGGAGCCACGCCTCGAGCGTGTCCGGGTCGCGGCTGATGGCGTCCCACTCCACGTAGTGCCGGTTGTCGCGGTCGTAGTAGCCCTGGGCGTAGGAGGGGTGGGCACCGAAGGGCTCGACCACCACGGCATCCACGATGAGCCCCGGGATGACGGTCCGGTCGGGATCCGCCCGGATGACCGCCTCGTCCACCAGCTCCTCGACGACCACGATCACCCGCTCCGCGGCGAAGGCGGCCTCCTTCTGGCAGCCCACGAGACCCCAGATGCGGGTGTCGCCGGCGGCATCGGCCTGCTGCGCGTGGATGATCGCGACATCCGGCCGCAGCGGCGGGACCGCGTACACCAGCTCCTCGCCGTAGGGCGAGCGGATGGGCCGGATGAGTGGGTTGGCGGTCGGCAGGTCCGTCTCGAAGTAGGAGCGGAGCGGGAAGAACGGCAGGTTCATGGCCCCTGCCGTGTAGCGCCCGACCATCCCGAAGTGGCTGTACTCCTCGAGCTCGAGGGTGGGCGCTTCCCCCTCGGTGACGCGGCGGATGGCATGCAGCCCGCCCACACCCGGGTTGCCCAACCAGCTGAACACCAGCTTGCGTGCGACTCCCGCGGCGACCATCTGGTCGTAGACCAGGTCGGGGGTCATGCGCGCGAGGGTCAGGTCGCGCCGTCCCTGGCGGATGATCTCGTGCCCCGCGGCGAAGCAGATGAGGTGCGTGAACCCCTCGATGGCCACCGTGTCGCCATCGCGCACGAGGCCGGCGATGGCGTCACGCATCGTGGCGACCTTCGAGGCGCTGCTGCTCACAGCGGCGATCATCGCATGCCGCAAGGCTCACGTATGATCGGGCGGCCCGTGCTGCTGATCCTCCCCCTCGACCGACCTCGACCGCTGCTGCGCGTGCCCGCGTGACGGCGGTCATCGCAGGTCTCACCGTCGCGGTCATCTGGACGATCGGGACCCTCCTCTCGGCACGCGCCAGTCGTGAGGTCGGAGCCCCGTCCGCGCTCGGCGCGGTCATGCTCGTGGGCCTCGTCGCCTGTGTGCCACTCCTGCTGATCTCGCCGGCGGGTCCCTCCGACGCTGGCCCCTACCTGCCCTGGCTGCTCGTCGCCGGCGGCGGCAACCTGGTGGGCCTGCTCCTCAACTACACGGCGCTCACCCGC
The DNA here is from genome assembly GCA_040510715.1 of Candidatus Limnocylindrales bacterium. GTDB lineage: Bacteria > Chloroflexota > Limnocylindria > Limnocylindrales > CSP1-4 > JAFMJV01. The sequence goes on along the minus strand of JBEVIK010000011.1, from coordinate 1,270 downwards.
GGCAACGTGTCCATCGTGGCGCCCATCACCGCGACCGAGGGAGCCATCGCGGCGACGATCGCGATCCTCGCCGGCGAGCCCGTCACGGCGGCGCTCATCCTGGCGCTCACCGTGGTCGTGGTGGGCGTGATCCTCACGGCGTGGGGGCCCGAGGGGGACCCGGCGTCGGGTCGCCCGGGTGGTCCGCTCTTCCTGGCCATGGCGGTCGGCTCGGCGATGCTGTTCGGGGCCAGCCTGTACGCCGTCGGCCATGCAAGCCAGTCCGTGCCAGGCGCATGGGTCGTCGTGGCCGGCCGCATCCTGGGCACCCTGTTCGTGGCGTTGCCGCTGTTGCTGACCGGCCGTTTCCGGATGACGCGCGCGGTGCTGCCCCTGGTCATCGTGTGCGGCCTGATCGAGGTCGTGGGCTTCCTGACCATCACGTGGGGCGCCAAGGATTCGATCGCCATCACCGCCGTGCTCAGCTCGCAGTTCGCGGTCATCGTGCCGCTGGTCTCGATGGTCGTGTTCAAGGAACGCATGCTGCGCCACCAGCTGCTGGGCGCATTGCTCACCGGGCTGGGTGTCGCTGGCGTGACCCTCGCGCAGCTCTAGCGGAACACCCGGGCCGATGGCTCGACCCGGGCGTGGGTTGCGTGAGGCTCAGGACTTCGCCAAGCGCTGCCAGGACACGAAGTCACTCGCGATGTCCAGGTCCGTCCATTCATCGGTCACGAGGTCGATCAACACTGACTTCGAGGCCAGGAACAGGACCACCTTGGTGCCGTCGGGAGAGAAGTCGAAGCCGTGGCGGACCAAGTACGAGTACTCGGGTCCGATCAGGCGGCCCGGCACGCTTCCGTCCACGGAGCCGAAGCGCAGTCGCTGGCCGGCTCCGGCGTTCGTTTCATATACCACCATCGTGCCATCGGGCGAGTAGTGTGCGAGCAGCCCGAACCGATCTTCCGCGAACTGGATCGGAACGTCGTCGCCGGTCGTGACGTCGCGCACATGGAGGTAGTTATCGGAGGAAGTCGCTCCAGCCTCCTTCGGTTCCCAGTTCCAATACGCGATCGTCGTCCCATCGGGCGAGAGCACGGGATCCTGGAACGAGAGGTCGGCGGGCGTCGTCTTTGCGGGCTCGCCGATGGCGCGCAGGCCGGTCCCATCGGAGCCGATCGCGAACAGGCCATATGTGCCCGCCTCGGACGTGGCCCTGAAGATGATCTCTTGCCCATCGGGGGGTCGGGGCAACTGCAAGTATGCGGGATCGATCGTGCCAAGGTCGAGA
>JBEVIK010000010.1:0-5284 GCA_040510715.1 Candidatus Limnocylindrales bacterium | reverse complement strand
GGCTGACCAGCCAGTCGACGTACGTGCGGATGACGCCGACCTCGGGAGAGGCCGTGGGGATGCGGCTCATGCGATCGATCTCCTTGATCGCCCGTGCCTTGATCTCCTCCGGCATACCGGCCGCTTCGACCTTCTCGCGCAGCTCGTTGATCTCGGCCTGCTGCGGGTCGTCCTCACCCAGCTCACGCTGGATGGCCTTCAGCTGCTCGCGCAGGATGTACTCCCGCTGGGTCTTGTCCATCTCGGACTTGACCTCGGACTGGATCTTGCCCTTGAGCTCGAGGATCTCGATCTGGTGCGCCAGGAACGACGAGACGAGCTTGAGGCGGGCGACGACATCGATCTCCTCGAGCATCTCCTGTCGCTGCTCGGTGGACATGTCCGGGCTGTAGGCGACCATGTCCGCGAGCAGGCCGGGCTCGGTGATGTTGCGGGCCGCGACGGCGGCCTCCGGGGGCACCGGCGCACCCGATTGGACGTACTGCTCGATCTGGCCCTGGACGCTCCGGACCAGCGCCTGGACCTCGACGCCCGTGGGGGTGTCGTCGGTCAGCAGCTCGACGCGCGCAGTGATGGAGGGCTCCACCGACTCGAAGCCCAGGAGGCGCAGCCGCTGTTGGCCCTGGACGATGGCACGCACGGTGCCGTCCTGGAGCTGGGCGACCTGCGCGATCTTGGCGAGGGTCCCCACCTCGTACAGCTCGGACGGGTCGGTGATGTCCTCGCGATCGGCCTGGCGCTGCGTGACGAGCGCGATGGGCGAGCCATCCGCGACGGCCTGGTTGAGCGCGTGGACCGACTTGTCGCGGCCGACCTGGAGCGGCACGATCATCTCCGGGAAGATGACGGTCTCCCGGAGGGCGACGAGCGGCAGCACCCGGTGGGTACCGTCCTCGGTCGTGCGATCGGGATCGATCACGACGACCTCCGGATCCCGGGCAGCAGCCCTGGATGTCGCCTTGCTTCGTGGTGCCATGGGATCTCCTCGATGGTGCTCAGCGGCCCGACTGCGCGTCGGCCGTGTCAGGGATGTCGTCGGAACGCCCGTCGGGCGACTCGGTATCGATCCGTTCTGCGTACAGCTGCTCCAGGATGCGCATCCCCAGCCGCTCCTCGAGCTCGAACAGGACGCGGATGCCAGCGAGGTTGACGCCCAGGTTCTGGGTCAGGTGCCTGATCCAGGTGACCCGGCGGATGTCATTCTCGGAGTAGAGACGGATGTTGGTGGGCGTCCGGGCCGGACAGACCAGCCCCTCCACCTCGTAGATGCGAAGGGTGCGGGGATGGACCCGCACCAGCTCCGCTGCCACGCTGATGACATAGACGGGTCGGCTCGGGTCCCGGAAGGGCCGCGCCGACCCGGTGTGTCGCTCGTCCATGACCGATGGGCCCGCGACTCAGGCCTCCTGGCCGGTCGCCTGCTCCACCTGGGCTGCCCCGTCGGGAGCGGACGATGCGTCGATGCGAGCGGCCTCGCCCGCGACCGGCACGGTCACCGGGATGCGGACCGCCTCGGCAGGCTGTGCCTTGGGGACCGACAGTCGCAGGAGCCCGTTCTCGAAGGTCGCGCTCGCCCCGTCGGCGACCACGCCCTGCGGCAGGGTCACCGAGCGGGTCACCTTGCCACGCTGGACCTCGCGCCACCGATAGCCGCCGTTCTCATCCGAGCGGCTCTCCGACTCGCTGCCGGCGCTCAGGGTGAGGGTGTCGCCAAGGACCGAGACCTCGACCTCCTCGGGCCTGATGCCCGGGAGCGCGGCCTCGATGACGATGGCCTCGGGGGTCTCATACACGTCGAGCGGCATCCGCCGAGCCGTCGAGCGGGACGCGCTCATCGTGCGGGCGAATGGATCGTCGAACATGCGCTCCATCGCGCGACGGAGCTGGAGCAGCTCACCGAACGGTGAGGTATGCCGGATCATCATGAGGTTGCCTCCTGATCGAGCGGCGGCGCCCCGCGCCGCGTTCAAGGGATGTGATGCCTGGTGCCGTGGCACTCAGGCGATGACCGGAAGGCTAAACCTTGACAATGGCGTTGTCAAGTCTGTTGGTGCATCCGGACACCAGCACGATACGCGATGCATGGACAGGTCAGTTGCGATATCGATGCCCCAGCGCACCGGCGAAATCCCCGCGGCGACCGACGTTCCCCCAGTCGCGCCACGTCCCCCGCCCGCACCGACATCCCGCACCCGCGATCCCCGCGCCCGGGACCCTCACCGTCGAACCGGCAGGTACGCGCCAGCGGGTCAGCCCTCGAGGGCGCGCCCGATGAGCTGTCGGTGCAGCTCCGCCTCGCAATCACCGCTGGTGATGGCGAGCACCTTGTCGCCCGCCTGGAACGTGACGTCGGGGCGGATGGCGTGTGCCTGCTCGTCGCGGATGAGCACGAACAGGCTGCAGCCCTCGGGCAGCGCGATGTCCGCCGGACGACGTCCGATGGCCGGCGAGTCCTCGCCCACCTGCGCCTCGACGAGCTCCAGCTCGCCACCCTCGAGGCGCGCGAGATGGAGCAGCTCGTGCACGGGGATGTCCTGTTCGATGGCGGCGAGCGCCATGCGGGTCGGGCTGATGATCTCATCGACGCCCAGGTGCCGGAACAGGTCCTCGTTGCGGGGGTTGTTGACGCGCGCGATGGTCCGCGGCACGTCGAAGTGGTGCTTGGCCATCTGGCACACGACCAGGTTGTCCTCGTCGTCCCCGGTGACCGCCGCCACGATGGACGCCCGGTTGGCGCCCGCCTCCGCGAGGTGCTGGCCCTCGCAGCCATCCCGCGCCAGCACGATGGACCCGACCTCGTCCGCGATCTGGCGGGCCCGCGCGCGGTCCTTCTCGAGCAGCACCAGCTCATGCCCGGCCGCCAGGAGCTCCTTGGTCAGGTAGTAGCCGACCTTGCCGCCGCCCACGACGATGACGTACATCAGGCCTGCTCCTTCGCTGTCTCGTCGGCATGCGCGTGATGGCCGGTGGGTGGCATGACCCGCATCGCCCCGTTGTCCATGGGGAGGCCCACGAAGCCGGCCATGGACTCGACCATCATGTCCGTCCGGCAGATGATGGCGATGCCCATCGCGGCATAGGCCTCGGCGCGGACCGGGTCGTTGACCTTGGCAACGACCATCGGCACCGAGAACGTCTCCGCGGCCAGCTGCGCGGCCAGGATGTTCCGGTTGTCGCCCTCGGTGAGCGCGAAGAACCGGTCGGAGCCCTCGATGCCGATGCGTCGCAGCACGTCCTCGTCCGTGCCGTCGGCGCGGACGGCGTTACCCGCGAAGCCCTCCGGGAGGCGGTCGAAGGCATCGGTCTTGACGTCGATGATGGTGACCTCGTCGCCGGCGTCCGCGAGGCGACCCGCGAGGCCGGCACCGACCCGGCCACAGCCCACGATGATGGTGCGCATATTCAGGATCCTTCCCGGGTCCGACCGGCGCGCACGGCCTCCTCGACCGACTCGCGCACGACCAGGACCCTGCAGGGTGCGTTCTGGAAGACGTACGGGATGGTGCGCCCGATGGCGAAGTCGCCACCGAGGCGGGTCCGGTAGGGGAGGCCCAGGAGCATCAGGTCGGCGTCGAGGGAGATCGCCTCGTCCACCAGGGCCGCGCCCACGTCGCGTGCCTGGAGCAGCTCGGTCCGGACCTTGAGCTTCGCTCGTTCCGCGGCGGCCTCGGCCCTGTCGAGCACCGCCGAGGCGAGCTCCCGGCTGCCCGGCACCTCATCGTCGAGGTCGTGGCGCCAGTCCACCTCCACGACGTGCAGCGCGATGAGCTCGGTCTCGCCCTTGCGTGCCAGGTCGATGGCGAGCTGCAGGACGAGCGGATCGGCGGTCCCGCCGTTGAGGCCCAGCACGGCACGACGGTAAGCGATGTGTGGATCGAGCACGGGTGGGAAGGGTACCCCCGCTACAGGCCGAGTGCCAGCCGGTCGGCCAACCGTCCCGGCAGGCCGAGGCGGCGCATCCGCGCCTGCACCTTCTCGATGGGATAGGCCACCCGCAGCCACTCGACGGCCATCGCCTCGGTGTCGAGGATCATGGCGCAGGCGCGTGGATCGCCGTCCCGCGGCTGCCCCACGCCTCCCGGGTTGAGGATGCAGCGCCGCTCATCGAGCTCGATGCGTGTCCCCTCGCGGGGGTGGATGGCCTCGACACGGCTCCCCGCCTCACGAAACACCAGCGGCACGTGGGTGTGTCCCACGATGGCGTGCGGCGTCTCGAAGTGGCTGAGGTTGCGGCGCGCGATGGACACCGACACGAGGTACTCCCACAGCGGGTCCCGTGGGCTGCCGTGCGCGAGCGTGAAGCCGGCCTCCACGCGGGTCTCGGGCAGGCCGTCCAGCCAGTGGCGCGCGGTCGTGCCGATGCGTTCCGCGGTCCACTCGACCGCGAGGCGCGCCTCGTCGTTGAACACGCGCGTGTCGAGCTCGCCCAGGACGGCCGCGTCGTGGTTCCCGCGCACCGCCACCGCCCGCTCCTTGCGCAGGCGTGCCACGACCTCGTCCGGGTAGGGCCCGTAGCCGACCACGTCACCCAGCACCCACAGCGCGTCATACGGCGCGCATGCCTCGAGGACCGCTTCAAGGGCAGGCAGATTGGAATGGATGTCCGTGATGACGGCGACACGCATGGGCGCGTCAGACTATCAGGAGCGACGCGTGGCCCCCGCGACATGGCGAGCGGGACGCGAAGGGTCGCTTCGACGCAGCGCGGGCGGACGTGGGTACGACCCCGGTGTCGGGCGTTCCTTGCGCACCAGTACCAGGCGGTGTCCCGGCGCGCCGGGCACGCCCGCGTCGACCACGTCGGGCACCCCGCCACCCAACCGGTGGACGAGCGGGCGCGCGGCAGCCACCTCCGACCCCACCTCATGCTGCGCGACCGGTGAGTCCCGCTTCCAGCACACCAGCAGCCCGCCCGGCCGGAGCAGCGGCAGGCCCAGCTCCGCGCATTCCGCGACGCTGCCGACGGCGCGCACCGTGGCGACGTCCCACGTGGCTCGACGCTCCCCGCTCGCGAGCTCCTCGGCGCGCACCGGGAGCACCTCGACCTCGAGGGCTCGCTCGTCGGCGACCGCGGCCCTGGCCGCCGCCCCCGCGACCTCCAGGAAACGCGCCTTGCGGCCCACCGAGTCCACGAGGCCGATGGTCCCGGCACCCAGCGCGAGCCCCAGCGGGATCCCGGGATAGCCGCCGCCGCTCCCGATGTCCACCACCGACCGCACGTCACCAAGGCGCGCACGCACCGGACCTACTGCCGACAGCGAGTCGAGCACATGGAGCCGGATGA
>JBEVIK010000009.1:0-10836 GCA_040510715.1 Candidatus Limnocylindrales bacterium | reverse complement strand
TGTTCGTGCCCGAGTTCAACGCGGGCGCCATGGAGAACGTCGCGGCGGTCACGTTCCACGACTCCTTCCTGTTCCGCGACCCGCCCACGGAGCCGGAGCGCCTGACCCGGGCCGAGGTGGTGCTCCACGAGCTCGCGCACATGTGGTTCGGCGACCTCGTGACCATGCGCTGGTGGGACGACCTGTGGCTCAACGAGTCGTTCGCGACGTTCATGTCGTTCCTCGCCCTCGATGAGGCGACCCGCTTCCACGCGGCATGGCAGTACTTCAACGGCACGCTCAAGCCGCTCGCGTATCGGGATGACCAGCGGGTCACGACGCACCCCATCGCGGCGGAGATCGGGGACACCGACGAGGCGGAGCTGGGCTTCGACGGCATCACCTACGAGAAGGGCGCCTCGGTGCTCAAGCAGCTGGTCGCGACCATCGGCCGGGAGGCGTTCACGGCGGGCATCCGGGGGTACTTCCGACGCCACGCGTGGGGCAACGCCACGCTCCAGGACTTCCTGGGCGCGCTGGGCGAGGCCGCGGGCCGGCCCCTCGACACGTGGGCGCACCAGTGGATCGGCACCGAGGGCCTCAACACCATCGAGGTCAGCTGGGAGGCCGAGGACGGTCGGATCACCAGCTTCTCGATCCTGCAGGGAGCGCCCGCCGAACACCCCACGCTCCGACCGCACGCGATGACGGTGGCGCTGCTCGACCCGTCCCTGGGTGGTGACGCGCTGACCACCCAGCATGCCAGCATCGATGGCCCGCGCGCCGAGGTGCCGGCCCTCGTGGGGCTGCCCGTGCCGGCGTTCGTGTACCCCAACCACGATGACCACGACTACGCCAAGGTGATGCTCGACCCGGTGTCCCTCGCCTTCGCGCGCGAGCGCCTCGATGATGTCGAGGAGCCGTTCATCCGGCAGCTGGTATGGACGTCGCTGTGGGACATGGTCCGGGACGCACGGCTGCGGTCCCCGGAGTACCTCGCGATGGTCCGGCGGCATGCGCCGCGCGAGGCCGATGTGGCGCTCCTCGACGCGGTCCTCGAGCAGGCGATCCCGGTGCTCAGGCGCTACGTGCCGGAGTCACGCCTGGCGCAGGAGAGCCGGGCGCTCGTGGCCACGGCCCGCTCCGTGATCGCCGAGGACGCCCGCCCCGAGGACGATCGGCGCGTGTGGCTGCGGTTCGCCATCGCCGCGGCGAGCACGCCGGAGGACGTCGAGCAGCTCGGCGACCTGGTCGTCGCGGGTGATGCCAGGGGGCTCCCGGTGGACCAGGAGATGCGCTGGAACGTCGGCATCAAGGCGGTCGCGCTGGGCCTGCCCGGAGCACGCGAGCGGATCGCCATCGAACGGGAGCGCGATGGCTCCGACCGGGGTCAGCGGGAGGCCATCCGGGCCGAGGTCGCGGTGCCCGACGCGGACAGCAAGGCGGTCGCCTGGGAGCGCATCAACGGCGATGGGTACGGCTCGGACTACCTGACCCGATCCGCGCTCGCCGGCTTCATGTGGCACTCCCAGCGCGAGCTGCTGCTGCCCTGGCGCGAGCGATTCTTCGAGCAGGTCCGGAGCATCTACCGGGGACGCGACCTTGGGTTCGCCCAGTCCTACCTGCGGTGGCTGTACCCCGCGGCGTGGGGCGAGCCGGAGGTCGTCGAGCGCTCCACCCGTCTGCTCGCGGACCTGGGGGCCGACGAGGTGCAGCTGCGACGTCACCTCATGGAGGTGCGCGACGACCTCGAACGGGTCATCCGGGCGCGCGCCTTCGCAGAGACCCCAGAGGATCCCGGCGCGACCGACTGATCAGCGAGCGGCGACGGCCCGTGGGCGGCGACTGCCACCGGTGCTGCGACCGCGGCCACTGCTCGAGCCGGTGCGGCTCTGGCGGGCAGGGGCCGCCGCGCGCGGGTCGAGCTCGAAGCCGCGGACCTGGCGCAGGGGGAGGTCGCGCTTGAGCAGCCGGTTGACCGACTTGAGCTGCTCCTCCTCCTCGAGCGACACGAGCGAGATGGCGTGACCGGTCATGCCCGCCCGCCCGGTGCGGCCGATGCGATGGACATAGTCCTGCGCGTGATACGGCAGCTCGAAGTTGACCACTTGGGGCAGGCCCTCGATGTCGAGGCCGCGCGCCGCGACATCGGTCGCGACGAGCACCCGCACCTCGCCTGACTTGAACTGCTCGAGCGCCTTCTCGCGGTCGCCCTGGCTCCGGTCCCCGTGGATGGCCGTGGCGTCCACGCCCACCCGGTCGAGCCAGGAAGCGAGGCGCGCGGCCATGTGCTTGGTGCGCGTGAACACGAGCACCTGCTGCAGGTCCCGACTGCGCACGAGGTGCGCCAGGAGGTCCCGCTTGCGGTCGGCATCCACGAGGTACGCCACCTGCTCGACGGACTCGGCCGAGGACACCTTGGGTGCGATGTCCACCTGCTGTGGATCGTGGAGCAGCGTCCGGGCGAGCGCCCGGACCTCGGGATCGAAGGTCGCGCTGAACAGCAGGTTCTGGCGCTTGGGGGGCAGCAGCGCGATGATCCGACGGATGTCCTCGATGAAGCCCATGTCGAGCATCCGGTCGGCCTCGTCGAGGACGAGCACCTCCACCTGCCCCAGGTTCACGGTGCGACTGTTGGCGTGGTCCAGCAGCCGACCTGGCGTGGCCACGAGGATCTCGATGCCGCCCAGCAGCGCCTTCTCCTGGGGGGGCATGGGCACGCCCCCGTAGACCACCGTGGTCCGCAGCGGCACGTGACGCCCATAGGCCTTGAAGCTCCGCTCGACCTGGACCGCGAGCTCGCGCGTGGGGGTGACCACGAGACAGCGCACCGGGTGCCGGGCGGGCGAGAAGCTGGTGTTGGCGTGTGCCTTGAGGCGCTCCAGGATGGGCAGCGCGAAGGCGGCGGTCTTGCCCGTCCCGGTCTGGGCACGTCCCATCAGGTCGTGGCCCGCGAGCACGATGGGGATGGACTGCTCCTGGACCGGGGTGGGGATGCTGTAGCCCTCGTCGGCCACGGCTCGTAGGATCTCCGGGCTCAGGCCCAGGTGGTCGAATGACACGCTTTGCTCCGTCGGCGGCCGCGACCCACCATGGTGGCTCGGTCCAGGGTCGGGCGGATGCTGGGATCGCGATGCGTGGCATGGACGCCGGCCGAGAGGCGTCTGCGAACCTGTCTCGGGGTGCAGTCTACGCGGTCGCGCCTCCGGTGCGCGGGATCAGCCGGAATGCGGGCCCCGCGCCGAGGCGCTCCGCGGGGGTGCCGTAGCGCAAGATGAGCGCCACCACGACGCGGCCACGCTCGTCGTCGGGGAGGCGCAGCACGTCGAACTCACCGGCGTCGGCGCCGATGAGCACGCGGCAGTGGCCCGCCGCCTCGATGTTGCGGGCCCAGTCGGTGTGGTCGGCGGAGGCAGCCACCAGCAGCGAGCCATCGGGCTCGCGGACGTACCCCACGCCCGTGCGGTGGACGCTGCCGGTACGACGGCCCGGCACCTCGATGACCGCCACGTCACCGGCGTCGGCCATCGCGGCCGCGACCGGGTCGAGGCCCTCGGTGGTCATGCCGGCGTGTCGCCGTCGGTGGACCCGTCGAGGGCTCGCTCGAGGCGGGCACCGATGCGCTCGATGTCCGGGCGGCTCCGATGGAGCGTGACCGAGGGGGCCGTGGCGTTGAGTGACTCGACAGCGCTGGTGTGCGCGGCGACGGCGCGCGCCAGCCGTGCTCGGAACCGGGCGCGACCCGCGGGCGGCACCCGGCCGGCGAGCCCGGAGGCCGCGGCTTCGGTGAGGATCCGCTCGACCGCGTCGGCGCAGCGACGCGCGTCACGGTCCGCGGCGATCCAGGGCGGGACCGCGTCGTTGGTCCGGAGGATGTGGAACGCGAGGCCGAGCTCGCCCTCGCGCGGATCGTCGTCGATGTCGAGACGGTGCCCGCGCGACGGGAGGTCGTCGAAGTCGCCGGCCTCCTGTGCCTCGCGGATGATGCGCTCGGTCACCGACTCCCAGGTCGGGCCGATGCGGACGCCGCCGTCGGCATCACGCCGGACGGCCGGTCGTCTGGGTTCGTCCCGATGCGTCAGTGCGTCGGGGCAGGGGACGGGCGGAGCTGGCGCTCGTTGCCACAGATGGGGCAGCTGAGCGTGCCGGCCGCGTCGAGGGACATATAGGTCGCGCACCCGTTGGTGGTGCACAGGAGCCGCCGTCCGGCGGCCCGGTCGGCCGCGGAGCGCCGCAATCGGCGCTGGGCCACCGCGCGCTGTCCGAGCGCGGTCGGGGTGTTCATGGAACGAGTCAACATCGGATCTGCTTCCTGGGGCCCCTCGCCATGGATACGGCTGGGCCACCTGCTCTGGGTGGTCTCCCCTCGACGGCGTCAGATGTGCCGGAGTGGGAGCTAACGGGACCCGCCGCGCGGCGCGGGAGCTGATCAACGACTGCTCGGACCAGCGCTCGTCTGCGTACGGATCGTCACCGACGATAGCACATGCTCCCGGAAGATGCCAGCGCGAGCGCGGTCAGCGCCTGCCCACGCGTGCCGCGGCCTCGACCGCGACCAGCGACACGAGGAGCCCGAACGCCATCATGGCAGCCTTCCGGACACGCACCGATGCGGGCATCGGATGGGGCTCGCGGCGCGGCGTCGGGTGGTGGCCGGCCGTGGGCCGCGGAACCTCGGGTCGCGGATCCTCGACGATGGCCGCGGCGACCGGCGTCGCATGGCGGGGCGCGACGGGTGGGCGGAGCCAGCCCGTGGGGACCGCGCTCGTGCGCATCACCACCCCCGGCACCGCGTCCGGCTCACCCCACGGCGCCCTGAGCTCTCCACGGATGGGGATGGCCACCCGGCGGTCATCGGCCCCGGCCTGGGTGCCGATGATCCAGCGCATCGCGGTGTCGACGGGGACCGCGACCACGCGACGGCCTGACACCGGGAGCACCTCGATGGCGCGCTCGGCGGCCGTCGCGGCACCCGCCATCACGCGCGCCCGCAGGGACTCCGTGAGGGGAGGCGTGCCCGGCGACCAGGCCACCGGTGCCGACGGCGCGATGACCATGAGGGTCGCGCGCGTCAGGACTCGGAACAACTCGTACCCCCGACATGTAGCGGAGCGAGGCACCCCGAAGGTACTACATCTTGTGGCCGGGTGACAACGCGCGCCGACCGGAGCATGGGCACCCGGATGGGTTGCGGGCGGGTGTAGGATGGCCTCGGAGGTGATGCCATCCGTGGCCATCGATCTTCGCAGCCCGATCAGGGATCGCAGGAACGTGACAGCGCCCACCCGGTCCGCCGGAGGCTCCGCCACGCTGCCATGCACAGCGGATGAGACGCACGGGATGACGAACCTCGCGTCCAGGCCCCGCGCGGGCAACATCAGCACTGACACGCGTGCGGGCTGAGTCGGGCGACCGGGGTACGCGACCCGAGCCCGCCTGACCCAGGAGGACCCACGTCGCCGACGTGGGTCTCGTCATGTCCGGCGCGTCCTCAGTCGTCGGGTCGGGGCGTGCCCCTGGGAGGATGGAACGTGACGATGACCGTGCCCGACGCATCCGCGGGCTCCCGGGTCGTGAGGTCGAACGCGCCCGGATAGCGCTCCCGAAGGCGTGCTTGTAGCCCGCGCACCGTGCGCTCGAGGAGCGCTTCATCGGCGATGCCGCGCGCCCAAGCCGCGAGCTCGTCCGGGGTGCGGAACCGTGCCCGCACATGGATGGCGTCGAATCCGTCGGCGTGCCACGCGATCCGGATCGACCCATCCCGCTCGACCAACACCTGCGTCATCCCTCCTGGCTCGTCCCGACCGCTCGTCGCGACTGTACGGCCGAACGGCGCTGAGCGCTGTCCGGGACCGGTGTGATCGTCGCGTCAAGCTTCGGGCGTGGAACCTGACAGTATTTGGCAGGTCTGACCGATAGTCTGCGGGTGAGATCGATGCACGCCGGCGCTCGTCGGCACACCCCGGAGGTCCTGACAGATGCTCTCCCATGACCTGGCGACCACCCTCGTCGCGGAGCGGGACCGTGTCATCCGTGACGCCATCCGGGCGCGGGCCCTCCCGCCACGGCCATCGGTCCTCGCGCGCGCCGTGGCGCGGCTGGCGGTCGCGATGCGACCCTACCCCGAGCCTCGCGCCCCGCGATCGAGCGGGACGATCGCTCGCGAGCTGGGCGGCGCCGTGACCGGTGTCTCAGCCCGCGCCGGCGACACCCACGGGCAGGGGGCCTGCTGACCGCTCGGCGGCCTCATCGGGCGCCGGCCCATCGAGGGCCGGCGGCCTGCGTGGCGCCACGGCCTCGGCGGCACCCGGCAGGGGCAGCGGCGTGCCGTATCGGGCGAGCACGGACAGCGCGCTCGCGATGAGCCGCTCCCGGATATCGGGTGGCGACAGCACCTCGGCATGGCCCGAGAGCCGGAGCATCCGGGCGTGGGCCTCCTGGGGCCACTCGACCGTGATGCGGAGGTGGCTCCAGCCGTCCGCGTCGGGGACGTCGAGACGCTCTGCCCGGCCGACGATCTCGACCCCGAACGCGTCCACCAGGCGGCCCATGTACTGCGGGTCGATGCGCAGCTCGATGGTGCCCCGCTCCGCCTGCGCCTCGAACGCGGCGGTCGTCTCGCTCCAGTAGACGGCGAGGTCGAACTCGTCGGGTCGGTCGAAGCGCTGCTCCGTCGGGATCACCTCGACCACCCTCGACGCGCGGTAGGTCCGCGGCTCCCCCTCGGAGAGGGCGACCATGTACCAGACACCGCCCTTGATGACCAGGCCGAGGGGCGACAGCTCGCGCTCCACCGATCGGTCCCCACGGTCATATCGGATGCGCACGATCCGGTCCTCCCAGACCGCGGTCGCGAGCGCCTGGAGCTGTGGTGCTGACTCGGGCGTGTGGAACCAGCCGGGCGCGTCGAGATGGAATCGCTGGCCGATGCGCGATGCGCGAGAGCGGAGCTCGGGCGGCAGCGCCGCGAGGACCTTGAGACGCGCGGCGGCCACGACGGTGCCCAGCCCCAGCTCCGCGGCGGTCCCCGGCAGCCCGGAGAGGAACAGCGATTCGGCCTCGTCGGTGGTCAGGCCGGTGAGTCGCGTCCGGTACCCGTCCACGAGGCGGATGCCGCCGTGCGGCCCGCGTTCGGTGTACACCGGGACGCCCGCTTCACTGAGTGCCTCGATGTCGCGGTAGACCGTCCGGATGGAGACCTCGAGCTCATCGGCGAGCTGCCCTGCGGTCAGCTGGCCGCGTGTCTGGAGCATGAGCAGGATGGAGAGGAGGCGAGAGGCGCGCATGACGTCGAGGGTGCCAGAACACGACGATCAGTGTCAAGTTAACGTTCGGTGGCGTCGCGACCTGTCACCAGCCGGCGGTAGAGCGATCCGAGAGTCGCGGCCGGGTCCTTGGTGACCCCCGTGTGGACCGCGGACGGCTGGACCACGGTGCTGCTGGGCGCCACGATCCAGTGGAACCGCTCGGCGGGCTCGAGCAAGGCGATGGGCCCCGCCGACGGGTCCCCCGCGCACAGGCGCGGGACCAGCCCGATCAGGGCCCGGATGGGTCCGATCTCGAGGTCGGGAGCGAGTCGAGCAAGGAGTCCCTCATCGAGATGGACCCGGGCATCGAGGAACCGGGCCGGCCGGCACAGCAGCACGACGCCCGCGTTGATACGCTCGCCGCGCTCCACGTCCGGGACGACCCGCAACGTGGCGTACTGGAAGGGCATGCCGCCCGAGGCCATGCCCGCCGCTCCGTCAGGCATCGATGCGTGCCTCGTCCCTGGCGCGCCCCACGCGTGGCGCACCCTGCTGCGCGATCGACCGGCGCGCGTCTTCGGCGCCCGCCACGAACGGGCGCGGCGGCTCGAGCCGCTGCGCGAGGTAGTCCACGAGGCGCTCGGGTGGCGCGTTGAGCCATGCGGCGGGGACCAGCGCGAGGATGGCCTCCAGGACATCCCGGTCGAGCCGGTCCGCGAGCCGCGCGTCCGCGTCCTCGATCGAGCCCGCCACGCCCAGCAGCAGGTGGTCGGCTGCCTGCGCGAAGGGTCGCCGGGCATGCGCCGCGGGTTCGCGCCACGTGTGCTGGATGTACAGCGCTGCGCCATGGTCGATGAGCCAGGGCGCGCCCTCGCACACGAGCACGTTCGGGTTGCGCGCGGTCCTGTCGATGTTGGTCACGAGCGCGTCGAACCAGACGACATCCGCGGCGAGCTCCGCCGATGGCCAGGAGCTGACCCCGGCCCGCCAGGGCAGGGCACCGCGCAGGAAGCGCAGACCGGCATTGGCACCCACGCTGCGCTCGAGGAGCTCCCGGATCTCGGGGTCCGGCTCGGCGCGGCCGAGCTCCGAGGGGATCTCGATGACCGCGAGGTCGGGTACCGGCAGCCCCAGCTCCCGTGCGACCGCCCCGGCGACCAGCTCCGCGACGAGCGCGCCAGGCCCCTGGCCCGCGCCCCGGAACTTGACCACCCATTCGTCCCCATCGGCCGTCTCCACCACGGCGGGCAGCGAGCCACCCTCGCGCAGGGGCGCCGCGTATCGGACGGCAGCGAGCCGTGCCAGGGGCTCCATGACGCGGGTCATGCCCGCGAGTCTACGGGTGGACCGATCCTCCGGCGAGGAGGCCGTCGCGAGGGCTAGCCGACCTCGGGGGACGCGGGTGCATCCGGGGAGGCCGGCTCGGGCGATCCCGCCGCGGAGCCCTCACCCACCTGGATCGTGCCGACGTGGCCGATGCCCTGGTGGTCGAGGCACACGTACGGGAACGTGCCCTCGGTCGGGAACGTGAGCGTGAAGCCGGACGGCGATCCGACCGCCGCGTTGAGCGGCCCGGAGGTCGCGAGGCGCGAGCCGTCGTAGGTCTCGTCGGTCGTGGCCGGGGTCTCGGGGTCGATGGACGAGGGGTCCTGGCCAAGGGCCGGGAAGGCCACGGTGTGCCGGCCCCGCGCGGTCCAGTGGACCGTGTCGCCGGGCGCGATGACCACGGTCGCGGGGACGAACTCGAGCAGCTCGAGATAGCCGGAGCCGCCGCCGGCCACGGGACCCGCGACCGTGACCGCGTCGGCGTGGATGTTCCAGGTCGTCGTGCCGTCGGAGGCGGTGATCGACTCCACCGATGCCGCAGTGGACTCGCGCAGCGCATCGGCACGACCCAGGAGGTCGTCCAGCGTGGCCTGGGCCGCGGCATCCGCCTGGTCCAGCGTGGTCACGGGCTCGGTACCGGGATCGACGACCGTGACGAGCGCGCTCATGCCGGGGCTGACCACGGACTCGACCTCGAACGTGCCGGGCACCACGAACCGAACCGTCGCCGTGGAGCCCACGGGCAACGGGCCGGTGTTGAGGAAGTTGTCGCCGACCCACGCCACGACACCCATATCCACCGGATCCTGGGAGTCACCGACGAGGTCCGACCAGCCGCTCACCGGCCAGTCCGCGGCGGTGATATCCGGGGGACCATCACCAAGGGTGACGGTCTGGGGGACGCTCGAGCCCACGAGGAACTCGACCTCGGTGCCCGTCTCGACCGTGAGGGCGCCGGGCAGGAAGGCCTGGACCAGGGCCGTGCCGTCGCTGCCACCAGCGGTCACGACGAGCGGCTCCTGTGCGGCACCGCGATGGGCCAGCCCGAACGCTCCACCGAGCGCGAGGCTGACGCCGACGACACCCATCCACCCGAAGCGCAGCGCGGCGCGCGGACCCGTGAGCGTCGCGGCTCGTGTGCTCATGCCATGTCCTCCGTGGGGCACCTGTGGACACGCCGGCGCCGGGCCGGTCGTGCGTTCGAGGCGCATCGTGCGCCCGCGCGTGCCCCATCGCGCATCCCCCGGACGGGTCAGGACCCTCTAGCACTACCTGCCACAACGGGTCAGGACCGCCACGCACCAGACCGCGCGTCCCCGCTCAGGCCCGAGCCGCTCCCACCCGCTCCAGCAGCACCGGTTCGACGGATGGCCACTCGTGCCGGAGCATCCGGAACCACGCGGTGTCACGCTCACGACCCTTGATGATGTAGTGCTGCTCGAAGATCCCCTCGAAGCGGAAGCCCATCCGGAGCGCGGCGGCCCGCGACCGCAGGTTGCGCGCATCGCATTTCCACTCCACACGCCGGTAGCCGAGGCCGAAGGCGTGCCGCAGCAGGAGCCAGGTCGCCTCGGTGTTGACGCCGGCGCCCTGGGCCACCGGGCCGTACCAGATGTTGCCCAGCTCGACCCGCAGGTGGTCGGGGGCGTTGGCCATCAGGTTGGCGACACCCACCGGCCGTCCGCTCGCGCGGTCCACCACCGCGAACGGGCGTCCGTCCCCGGCCGCCTCCTGCGAGCCCAGCCACGCCGCCAGGGCCGCGGCATCCACGAACGGGCCACCCGACAGGTAGCGCCAGATGCTGCGCTCGGGGTCGTACGCCGCGACGTGGCGCGACCCCAGGTCCATCGGCCGGCCGTCCGAGACGGCGTGGAGCGCCTCCGCGTCGGTCGCCAGGCCCAGTGGCCGCAGCACGATCTCCGGGCCGGTGAGCGTCACGGGTGCGGGCTTGACCGGCAGGTCCCCGCTCAGCGCCAGTAGCTCCGGGTCGACATCGGGGCCGATGGTCCAGGGGTCGACGGCCGGCGCCGCCTCGTGACTCATGCGGCCGATGGTCGCACAGTCCCCGGTCCGGTCGGGCGCATGCCGACGGAGCGGCCGGTGTACCGTGCCCCAGCAGCGGGCGCGGCCGACGACCGGCGCCCAGAGATCGGAGGGAGCATGTCGCGGTTCACGGATGCGCTGGACGCGCACCTGGTCAACGAGTTCTCGGCATCACAGCAGTACATCGCCATCGCGGTGTGGTACGACGACCAGACGCTGCCCCAGCTCGCCCGGCATTTCT
>JBEVIK010000008.1:0-6588 GCA_040510715.1 Candidatus Limnocylindrales bacterium | reverse complement strand
GTCCTCGTCGGGGATGCCCGCCAGCACGATCGTGCCCCCGGGTCGCGCGAGCTCCACCGCGGCATCCACGGCGCCCGGGGAGCCCGATGCGTCGAACACCACGTCGAACACGGGCTCCCCTTCCCCGGGTGCGACCGCCTCGGCCACCTCGGTGGCGCCGGCGGCGAGCGCCGCGGCCCGTCGATGCGCCAGTGGTTCGACCGCGAGGATCCGCGCGGGCTCGGCGACCCGGGCGACCTGGATCTGGAGCAGGCCGATGGGACCGCAGCCCACGACCGCCACCTGGTCCCCGCGCCGGACCGGTCGCAGGTAGTCGGCGTGCATCGCGATCATCAGCGGTTCGAGGAGTGGCACGTGCTCGTCGGGGAGCACGTCGGGCACGCCCGGGAGCAGCGCATCCGGCCACGCCATCAGCTCCCGGAACCCGCCGTCGAGCGAGCCCTGCCCCGAGAACCGGCACGTCGGGCACAGGTTGACCCAGCCCGCGAGGCAGTAGCGGCAGTGGCCGCAGGGGATCGCCGGCTCGATGGCCACCCGTTGTCCCGCTCGCGGCCCGGACACGATCGTGCCGCCCTGCTCGTGGCCGGGGACCACCGGCTGGGAGAGCTTGTTCTCGCCGATCTCGCCCTCGAGGAACCAGTGCAGGTCCGAGCCGCAGATGCCGACCCCGTCCACGCGTACCAGCGACTCGCCCGGGCCGGGCACCGGGTCCGGCTCCTCGCCGATGCGCAGGTCGCGGGCACCATGCAATCGTGCGACCAACATGATCTAGGGCGCCTCGGACGTGGTGCCGCCCCGGAGCCGGCGCCGATCGAGGGCCCAGCGCTGGACCAGGGCCGCGGCCAGTGCCGCCAGCGCGCCTGCGACGACGTCCTGGACGATCGCCAGGCGGAACCCCAGGAGCTCCACGGTCGGTCCCAGCTCGAGACCGCTCCGGTGGCCCACCCAGTACAGGGCGAGGAACGCGGCGAGCGCCGGGATGACCACGGCTGCGAGCCGGCGCGGACCGACGAGCCACGCTGCAGCGGCACCGCACAGGAGCGCGACGACGCTGAACATGGCGACCACGGCATAGGCGCTGCTGGGCATGCGCGGATGGTATTGCCAAGATCGAACCTGCGTGCCTCGAACCGGATCCCGGTTCCTGACCCACAGCATCCGGGTCGTCGGGCGCGGCGCGGCACCCTCGATGCCCGACGCTCGGCACCACCGCGTGACACCATCTCCCCGGTGACCCTCATGGCCAGCTTCGCGACCCCGCCCGCGCACAGCCGCCACGCGGGCGTCGCCTCGTGAACGGCTTCATCGAGGTCCGGGGCGCTCGCGAGCACAACCTCAGGGACGTGTCCCTGAGCCTGCCCAAGCGCGCCATCACGGTGGTCACCGGAGTGTCGGGCTCGGGCAAGTCGTCGCTGGTCTTCGACACCATCGGCGCGGAGGCGCAACGCCACCTCCACGACCACTTCAGCATGTTCGTGCGGGCGTTCCTTCCACCGGTCCGGCACCCGGACGTCGACGCGGTCGAGCACCTTGGCCTGGCGGTGGTGGTGGACCAGAAGCCGCTCGGGGGCGGCCCGCGATCCAGCGTGGGCACGGTGACGGATATCAGCCCTCTGGTGCGACGGTTGTTCGCGTCGGCCGGGCGACCGGCATCGTCGCCCCGGATCGACGGGTATTCGATGGCGGACGTGAACGCGATGGCGATCGGCGACCTGGTCCCCATCCTGCGGCTGCTGGACGGGCCGGTCGCGTCTCCCTTGCTCGCACCGCTCATCGAGCGTCTCGGGCGCGTGGCCGGCATCGGGCTGGAGTACCTGAGCCTGGACCGGCCGACCGACACCCTGTCGGGCGGCGAGGCCCAGCGGGTGAAGCTGGTGCGGCACCTGGGCAGCAGCCTGGAGGATGTGATCTACCTGCTGGATGAGCCGAGCGTGGGGCTCCACCCGCGGGATGTCCATCGCCTCACCGACCTGCTCGTCGCGCTCCGCGACAAGGGCAACACCGTGGTCGTCGTGGAGCACGACCAGGACGTGATCCGGATGGCGGATCACGTGATCGAGCTGGGGCCAGGTGCGGGGCCGCACGGTGGGGAGGTCGTGTTCCAGGGGTCCGTGGGCGACCTGCGAGTGAGTGGCACACGCACGGGCCGGCATCTCGACCGCGCGGCAGCCCTCAGGACGGACGTGCGCACCCCGACCGGCTGGCTGCCGATCCGTGACGTCCGGGCGCACAACCTGCGGGGCCTGGACGTGGACCTGCCGACCGGCGTGCTCACGGTCATCACCGGCGTGGCGGGCTCAGGCAAGAGCTCGCTCATCGAAGCCGGCCTCCTCCCCCAGCACTCCGACGCCATCGTCGTCGACCAGTCGGCGATCCGGACGTCCGTGCGAGCCAGCCCCGCCACCTTCACCGGCCTCATGGACGGCATCCGTGCGGCATTCGCGGAAGCGAACGGGGTGGACGCCGCGCTGTTCAGCCTGAACGCGACCGGGGCATGCGAGGCGTGCAAGGGGGCGGGCACGCTGGCGCAGGACCTCGCGAGCCTGGACGGGATCGACCTCCCGTGTGAGGCCTGCGGCGGTCGCAGGTTCCGGCGGGACGTGCTCGCATATACGCTCGATGGGCGCGACGTGAGCCAGGCACTCGAGCTGACCGTGGCTCAGGCGCTCGAGGCGTTCACCCAGACCGACATCGTGCGGCGGCTCAAGGCGCTGGCGGATGTGGGGCTCGACTACCTGCCGCTGGGACAGCCTCTGGCCACCCTGTCGGGCGGGGAACGCCAGCGGCTCAAGCTCGCCCGCCAGTTGCACCGCACCGGCAACCTGTACGTCCTCGACGAGCCCACGACGGGGCTCCACCCGTCCGACACGGCGCACCTGCTCGCGATGCTGGGGCGCCTCGTCGACGCAGGCAATACCGTGATCGTCATCGAGCACGATCTGGACGTCGTGCGTGCCGCGGACTGGGTGGTGGACCTGGGCCCCGAAGGCGGCTCCCGGGGCGGCCGCCTCGTGTTCACGGGAACCCCGGAGGCCCTGCTGGCCTCACCGGAGTCGCACACGGCGGCATTCCTGCGACGCGCGGCGGGCACCCTGGCGCCACCCGACGCTGATGACGAGGTCCTCGCGATGCTCGCATTCCTGCGCGGCGACGACTGACCGGGCACAAGCCCGGGGCGGCAAGGGCGCGACCGAGCCGTCCGCCGCTCGTCCCCTGATCGGCACTACGCGGGCGATCGTCGCTCCGCTACGATCCCGCGCACATGGCGGATGGGTTGTTCCACGGCTACGCGCCCGTGGGCTTCTGCGAGGTCTTCGGGGCCCAGGGACCGCGCCGCCACTACGCCCAGCTCGAAACGCGGCTGGATACGCTCGACGCGACGGAGATGGCGGCACGCGCCGACCTCGTGGGCTCCATCCTGCGCCGCCAGGGCATCACGTTCAACGTGTACGGCAACCAGGAAGGCATCGAGCGGACGTGGCCGCTCGACCTCGTGCCGCGCATCATCCCCGCCGACGAGTGGGACCATCTCGAGCGCGGCCTCGCCCAGCGGGTGCGTGCGCTCGACCTGTTCCTCGACGACCTGTACGTGGGCGAGCGGACCGCCATCCGGGACGGCGTGATCCCCGGCTGGCTCGTGGAGTCGTCGCCCGGCTACGTGCGCGAGGCGATCGGCATCCGGGTGCCCGGCGCCCGCTGCGTCGTGAGCGGCATCGACCTCGTGCGGGATGCCGAGGGCGTCTACCGGGTGCTCGAGGACAACCTGCGGGTGCCCTCGGGGGTCAGCTACGTGCTCGAGAACCGGGCCGCGATGACACGCGTCATGGGTTCGGCGTTCGAGCCATACCGGGTGCGGGGCGTGCATCACTACGGGGCGTCGCTGCTGCGCACCCTCCGCGAGCTCGCGCCCCAGCACCTGAGCGACCCGACGGTCGTCGTGCTCAGCCCGGGGGTCTTCAACTCGGCGTACTTCGAGCACGTCTTCCTCGCCCGCCAGATGGGCGTCGAGCTGGTCGAAGGGCGCGACCTCGTGGTCGAGGACGGGCGCATCCACATGCGCACGACCCGTGGTCTGCAGCAGGTGGATGTCATCTACCGACGGGTGGGCGACGAGGCCATCGACCCGGTCGTGTTCCAGCCCGATTCGCTGCTCGGCGTGCCGGGCCTGATGTCGGTCATCCGCGCGGGCATGGTCTCGGTCGCCAACGCCATCGGCAACGGGGTCATCGACGACAAGGCGCTCTACCCGTTCGTGCCCGGGCTCATCCGCCATTACCTCGGCGAGGAGCCGGTCATCCCCAACGTGACGACCTACCTGCCCTGGGAGCCCGACCAGCTCGAGGCCATCCTGGGGCGCCTCGACGAGCTCGTGGTCAAGCCGGCCACCGAGTCGGGTGGCTACGGCATCGTCATCGGGTCCTCCGCGTCGGCGGCCGACCTGGACGCCGTCGCCGAGCGGCTCCGGGCCGACCCGCGCGGGTTCATCGCGCAGGAGACCATCCACCTGTCCACCCACCCGACGTGGACGGACACCGGCCTGCGGGCGCGCCACATCGACCTGCGGCCGTTCGTGCTCCAGGGCCAGACCGTGGAGGTGCTGCCCGGCGGCCTCACGCGCGTGGCGCTCCGCGAGGGCAGCCTCATCGTCAACTCGTCCCAGGGCGGTGGCTCCAAGGACACCTGGGTGCTCGCCTGATGCTCGCCCGCCACGCCGAGGACCTGTTCTGGATCGGGCGCTACCTCGAGCGCGCGGAGGACACCGCGCGCCTGTTGAACGTCACCTATCACACGACCCTCGAGGCGACCTCCCCCGATGCCGCGGGGGAGCCGTGGGCGGAGCTGCTCACGCTGCTGTACCTCGACGAGGAGGGCGAGGGGATCGACCGTGAGCGGGTCGCCCGCTTCGTGGTCGCCGACCGCTCCAACCCGGGATCGATCGCGTCACTCGTGGGACGGGCTCGCGACAACGCACGGGGCGTTCGCGAGTGGCTCACCACGGAGCTGTGGGAGGAGATCAATTCGTTCTATCTCGAGCTCGCCTCGATGGACCTGGCGCGCGCGCTGGAGGCGCGGCCGTACGCGGTGTGCGAGCTCGTGCGGCGCCGCTGCGAGACGGTCATCGGGGTGGCCACGGTGGCCATGCCGCGCACCGAGGGCTACCAGTTCATGACCCTCGGCCAGATGCTCGAGCGTGCCGGCATCACGGCGCGGCTGCTGGCGGTCTGGCACCGGCGGATGCTGGGCATGGGTGGCACGGCCGGGTTCGTGGAGTGGACCAAGGTGCTGCGCTCCGCGAGCGCCTATGAGGCCTACCTGCGCGAGCATCACGCGATGTTCGACGGCAGCCGGGTCATCCCGTTCCTGCTGGGCTCCCGGGAGCTGCCGCGCTCGGTGTTGTACTGCCTCCAGGTCGGGGAACGCCAGCTGGTGTCCCTGGCGCGGGGGCCCTACGGACGGACCTCGCTGCGGGCCATGGGTCGCGTCCGATCCGAGGTGGAGTACGTCGAGCCGGGCGTCGGGGGCCAGGAGCTGGCCGGCTACCTGACCCAGCTCGAGTCGGATATCCAGGAGCTGGGGACGCTCATCGAGGCCGACTACTTCCGGCAGGTGGACTTCCGCCTGCACGCGTTCGAGGCGAGCTGATGCGACTCGCCATCCGATACCTCAGCCGGTTCCGATATCCCGAGTTCGCGTGGGATTCCCACAACGTGCTGCGTGCCTGCCCCACCAGCGACACCTTCCAGCGGCTGCTGGACTACCGCCTCGACGTGGAGCCGACCGCACAGGTCACCACGCATATCGACGCGTGGGGCACGCGGGTCGACGAGATCCACGTCCGCGACCGACACCGCGAGCTCCAGGTCGCGGCACGCGCGACGGTCGAGACCAACCCACGCCCCGACCCGCGCGACTCGCCGACCGCGGCCGCGCTGGGGGTCGAGGCGTTCTCGCAGCAGTCCTTCCGGGACGACCACTGGGTCTACCTGCAGGGGACGCGGCACGCCGGGCGACCACCCTCGGTGGTGGACCAGGCACAGGAGGCCATACGCGGCCGCGGCGGCGCGCTCGAGGTCGTGGACGCCATCCACGCTCGTGTCCACGAGTCCCTCGCCTATCGCCCGGGCACCACCTACATCGGGCAGGAGATCGGTGCCGTGCTCGCCGGGGGCACCGGCGTGTGCCAGGACTTCGTGCACGTGGGGCTGGCGATGTTCCGGGCCGTGGGCGTGCCGGCACGCTACGTGTCGGGCTACTTCTATGCCGTCGACGGCACCGAGGGTGCGATGCCCGACGACGCCGAGATCTCGGTGCAGACCCATGCCTGGGTGGAGGTGGCCATCCCGGGCTGGGGCTGGTGGGCCATCGACCCGACCAATCACCTGACCGCCGGCGAGCGCCATGTCAAGATCGGCCACGGCCGCGACTACGACGACGTGCTACCGCTGCGGGGCGTCTACTACGGCACGAGCGATCAGCACCTGTTCGTCGAGGTGGGCATGAGCCGCGGCGAGCTGTCCGCCTTGCCACCCCTCGCCGCGATGGAGCAGGCCCAGCAGCAACAGCAGTAGGCCCGCGGTCGCGCGGCGG
>JBEVIK010000007.1:0-3804 GCA_040510715.1 Candidatus Limnocylindrales bacterium | reverse complement strand
GGGCTCTGCGCCACGCTGATGCTCGTGCCGAGCGCGAGCAGGACGGCGACGGCCGACCACGTTCGGATGACCTGACCCGGTCTCATCGGTGTCCTCCGCTATCCCCCGGCGCCAGACGGCTCGGGCGCGGGCGCCCGACCGACCCATGTCCGCACCGAATCGGTCGGGTCCAGTGCCCCGAACCCGCTGAAGAGATAGCCTGCCGCGATCACCGCGCCATCCGGGCGGATCGCGCTGGTCTCGATACGGTACCCATCGAACGACTTGGCAGCCCCCTCGGTCCAGGTCATCGCATCGGCTGAGTGCCACCACGTGTCGGGTCCGAACAGGACGGCCTCGGAACCCGCGGTGCCCACGAGGAGCACCCCCGGCGCCTCGGGTCCCTGGGTCCAGGTCGTGCCGTCCGTGCTCACCATGGCGGCGCCCTGACCGTCACCTGCCACCGTGGCGACCAACCCGAGCGGCGTCCGCTCGAGATCCGGGACCGCCCAGTTGCCAGGCTCGACCGGGAGCGGCGTCGTCGTCCAGCTGGTCCCATCCGTGGAGCTCCACGCCGTGGGTGTCCGCACGCCGTTCGCGTCCTGCTGGTTGCCGAGGGCCACGATGGTGCCGTCATCGGTCACGGCGATGTGGATGGCGTAGAACGCGCCGGGCAAGGCCGAGCCCATCCACGACACGCCGTCCGACGATGTCCACACCGTGGGTACGCCACCAGCGTCGTTGCCGAGCGCCACGAACCCGAAGGGGGCCCGCGCGAGACCGAACAGGGGCCCGGTGGGCAGGCCCTCCGCCGGAGCGTCCAGCTTCGACAGTCGCGTGCCGTCGGACGTGAGCAGGAGAGGCGCCGAGCTGTTCACATCGCCCGCAAGGAGGAAGCCGTCGTCGGTGGCCAGCACGGACGAGATGGCCGAACCCTTGGGCGCGGAACCCTTGAGCTTGGTCCAGCGGACGCCATCGTCGGATCCCCACACGATGCCCCTGCGGTCGGGCGTGCGGTCATCGTTGACGCCGGCGAGCAGGAAGCGTCCGTTCGGGCCGACCGCCATGTCGAAGGCGAGCGGCGACCCGTCACGGGGACCGAAGCCCTTGCTCTTCTTGGACTGCTTCCAGCGGATACCGGCCACATCCACCGGAGCGGCCGAAGCCACGGCGGCCATCGAGGCGCCCGGGCCGATCGAAGCCCCCGGCGGCACCGATGGCGACTGCGACGACACGGGAGCCTGGAGGCAGGCGATGGCGACGAGCGCGAGCGTGGTCGATGCGAGCGTCGGTCGGGATGTCGTGTGACGAGAGGCGCGAGGCATGGCGGAGTCCCCCTGGCCGCCCGGCAGTAGGACCGCCGGATCCAGACGCAACGATCGCACGCGGAGCGGCCCGTGGGAACTGGGGATGACCCTACAGATTTGACCGGGCGGTGCACGCGCGGCCCGAGCGCCGCACGCCTCAAGGAGCGGGCGACGTCAAGTCGATGGGTGCGGTCGGGACGACCTGGGGCGCTGGTGCTCCCACGAACGTCGCGCTCGAGCCGGGGGCCGCGGTCTGGATACCCGCGGCGACGACCGGACCACCCGGCATCTGGCGGCTGGCGACGATGTCGAAACCCGCCAGGGTTGGCCACCACTCCTCGGTCCAGGTCACGCCATCGGGAGAGTGCCACGCGGCGTCCGTGCCGAAGATGATGGCCTCCGGTCCTGCGCTTCCCACGGACCCCCAGCCGGTCGTCTCCACGGTCGACTCCCACGTGATGCCATCGGGGCTCAGCATGTTGACGCCCGGCCCATCGGGCTGCGTGGCATCGATGACCCGGGTGAGCATCCCGATGGGTGTCCATCCGAGGTCACCGATGACCCACCTGCCGGCCTCGACCGGGAGGGTGGTCGCGTGCCATGTGGCGCCGCCGTCGGCGGACGACCAGGCCGTCGGGGTCTCCCGGTCCTCGCCGCGGACCACGCCCACCACGACGATGGTGCCGTCGTCCGTGACCGCGAGGTGGCGCGCCAGCGCGTCGTCCGTCGTGATGATCCCCGGTGTCCAGGTGGCCGCGTCGTCGGTCGAGCTCCAGAGGGTGGGCAGGCCGCCGCTATCGAGCATGTGCACGCCGACCGGCGACCGCTCGATGGCGATCAGGTCGTCGCCGGGCTGGACCACGGGCTCCAGGCGTGTCCCGTCCGAGCGGAAGAGCTGGCCCGCGTCACCGTCGCCACGGGTGGTGATGACCAGGAACCCGTCGCCCGCAGCCACACCATCGAACGCGACCGTGCCGTCCGGGAGGTCGCCCTCGAGCTGCGACCAGGTCCGCCCATCGTCGGAGCCCCAGACGACTGGCGTCGGACCGGCTTCCGTGCCGACCGCGCCCAGCAGCAGCACGCGGCCGTTGACGCTCACCACCAGCTCGTTGAGGAGTGGGCGCTGGTCGAATCCTTCGGCATCGTCGGTCTTCGCCCACTTGAACAGGCTCACGTCGTAGGGCGTCGCCGACGGGGACTGGGCGACTGCCGACGGGAGGCCGGTCACGGCGAGGACCGCGGCACACGCGACCATCCGAGCGCTCCGTGCGTGCCAGACGCGTGCGGCCATGCTGTTCCCTCCCGCGTGATGTCGGGGGTCGTACCCGGGAACACTCTAGCGGGGCGCCCACCGCCGTCGCGAGCGCTCGCGATCAGATGGTGCGGTTGGTGATCGCCAGCTGGCGCCGCGTGCTCGCGATGAGGGCCGAGAGTCGCCGGTGATCAAGGCGATCGCAGGCCCAATCCCAGTGGATCGAGATCGTCTCGCCCGGCACGAGGTCCCCGACGAACGCCCGGCCGTCCAGCGATCGACGGATGGTCTCGAGTCGTGGCGCCGCGAGTCGGAGACGGCCCCCCATCATCTCGAGCGGCACGGCCTCAACGAGCAGGCGGTCGTCGAGGGTGTCCACGACACGGCCCCAGCGGATGCGGCAGGAGTCCATGACCCGCAGCACGTCGTCCACCTGGCCACCCCGGATGAGCCCCACACGCGGCAGGACGTCCAGGACGTGGAAGGCATGCACGGGCAGCGCCCCATCGGTGGGCTTGGCGGCCAGCCAAGGCCACTCGCGTCGGCTCGTCCGATCGTGGAAGCGGTCCTCGAGCGAGACCGCGAAGGACCGCGCGTCGGCGACCGGCAGGTCGCGCGTGCCCAGCCAGTAGGCCTCGACCACGCGGCGGTCGAGGGGGTCGGTGACGCCCGCGCTCCGCGCGATGAGCTGGAGATAGGGCCAGGCGCCCTCGAACCCGGCCGCGAGCCGGCGCAGCTCGGCTGCCGCACCGGCGCGGGCATCCTGTCCCGCACCCAGCTCCAGCAGGGATGGCCACTCGTCCGGGCCGCACAGGCCCAGCCGGTTGGGGCCGAACGCGTACCGGGCGAACAGCGTCGGCCCGTCGAGCGGCACCGCCGGTGGGGGGGACGGCAGTGCTCGCTCGACGGCGATCATGGTCAGGCGCTCGCGCGCGCCGAGGCCCGACCGGCCGGGACGTCGGGCCGGCGCGCCGTGATGATGCCCACCGCGACAACGGCCACGGCGAGCACGAGGGCACCGAGGACCGAGGTCGCGCCGGGCACCGTGCCGTTGGCGATCGACTGGAGGATCGTCGTGATGACCGCGGCGAACACCAGCACGGCCGTGACCGCGCTCGCAGGTGCGCGCTGGAGCGCGGCCATCCAGGTGGACACGTAGCCCGCCAGCAGGACGCCGGTGAGGAGCACCCAGCCCCATCCCTCGGCGCTCACGGAGGTGATGCCGCCGAGCTTGCCGGTGACCGCGAGGTAGCCGACCAGCAGTAC
>JBEVIK010000006.1:0-10914 GCA_040510715.1 Candidatus Limnocylindrales bacterium | reverse complement strand
ATGGGCGTGGTGCTCGCCGGCAAGGGCCTCGGTGCGCTGATCGGCTGAGGGTCGCCTACCGGGACATGGCCATCGGCAAGGTCGCGTCCGCATCATCGACGGTCTCGAACAGGTCCGGGCCCGCGGTGACCTGATCGGCTCCAGCATCGAGGAGCCCCAGCGACCTGGCATGTTCGACCGCGCCGGCCCGGGACGTCGCGTCGAGCTTTCGATAGATCGACATCACCTGCGACTTGACCGTGTTCTGGGACACCACCAGCCTCGCCGCGATCTCGGGGAACGACAGGTGGGTCGTGAGGTACCGCAGCACTCGCGACTCCGCGGCCGTGAGCGCGGATGCGCCCTCGGCAGCGACCGGCAGCATGTCGGCCTGGCGCGCGATCTCACGAGCATCGTCCTGGAGCCTGCCGAGCGCAGGGATCCTCCGGAACAGCAGGTCGACCCCGCGCAGCAGCGACCGTGAGCCCGAGCGGTCGCCGAGACCCAGCGATGCTCGGGCGAGCTCGATGTCAGCCTGGGCGACCAGCCACGGGAGCCCGGGTCGCAGCTCGCGACGTACCGATCGGCAATGCGCGAGGTCCACCCGTGCCCGGCCGCGGTCGCCGCGCGCGAGCGCGACCCTCGCGGCGAGGGCGTCGACGATCGACGACACGGGCGTGTCGGCAAGGCCGGTGAGGGACAGCGCGTCCCGGGCGTCAGCCGAGTCGGTCGCCGCCGCCTGTCGATCACCCCGCCGCAGCGCGTCGAGACCGCGGAAGGCGAGTGCTGTCGCGCGCGCGAGAGCTGTGCCCGCACCCGACGCTTCGATGGCTGCGTCCAGTGCCGTCCTTGACTCATCCCCCTGGCCGGCGAGGCTGAGCGCGACCCCGAGCATGCACATGGCCTCGGCTCGCCACGGGCTGTGGTCCGGGACCTGCTGAGCCGCGCTCCGAGCGTCGAGGAGCATCTGGTCAGCGCCACCTTCGGCGAGGGCGCATCGGATCAGCGCCTCGGGCGGGCCGGATGGCTCCTGCTCCAGGGCACCCGGCCGCTCGCCGGCCGGGTGAGCGAGGGTGCTCATCCAGCGTCGAGCGATCGCGCCGTGCCCCGAGTAGAGCCACAGCCAGCTGCCCACGAGCGTGGGCGTGGCGTGCTCGCGGAGTGCACCGCTGGCCTCGAACCACTGGAGCGACGCATGGAGCGTCTCTGGTGCTCCGGACTCGAGGACCTCGCGGCCATGAGCTCGCAGGAGTCCGGCGACCATCTGCGTGTCACCCGCCAGACGAGCCGCGTCGAGCGCATCAGCCATGTGCCCATTCGCCTCGAACCACGTCGCCGCCCGACGTGCCAGGGTCGGAACGCGATCGTGCTCCGTGCGGTCGAGCTGGGAGCGCAACATCCCCCGGAGCAGCAGGTGGTGCCGATACCACTCGCGCCGGTGGTCGAGTGGCACGAGGAAGCGGTTCGTCCGATCCAGGTCCTCGAGCACCGAGGAGGAGCCGGCTCGACCGAGCACCGCGTCGCACAAGGGACCACTGAGGCGATCGAGGAAGGCCGTGCGTCGAAGAAAGGTCCGCTCGTCCGCCGTCAACCCATGCAGGACCTCCATCTCGAGGTAGTCCGCGATGAACCGGTCGTCCCCGCCGATCGAGTCGAGGCCGGTGTCGGTATCCCGTTGGGTCGCCAGCACGCCGAGCATCATCCCGGCGACCCAGCCCTCGGCCCGCCGGCCGAACGCACGCATCGCCTCGGGGTCGAACCTGTCGCCGAGGCCCCGCGCGAAGGCGGCCGCCTCGGCGTCGTCGAAGGCCAGGCGGGCTCGATCGAGCTCCAGCAGGGTGCCCGTGACGCGCGCGCGCGCCATCGCGATCGGTGGCTCTGAACGCGATGCCATCAGCAGCCGCGAGCCGGGCGGCAACCGTTCCGCGATGACCTCGACAACGGCGGCCCCCTCGCCGCCCGAGACGCAGTCGACATCGTCCAGGAACAGGGCGAACGGGGCGAGCGAGGCCATCAGCCGGTCCAGGGACCGGGTCCTCCCCGGCACGCGTGTGCGGTCACCCCGTCCAGCAGCCGCGCTGAAGGCCGCGACGAGGTGACGCATCAAGGCCGTCGGATCCGAGTCGCGCCGGTGCAGGGCGACCCAGATCACCGCGCGGTCCTCCGCGCGAGCGAGCTGCGCGAGCAGCGTGGTCTTGCCGTAGCCGGCGGGTGCCACGATCGTCACGATTGGCGCGTCGGACGACCGGACCAGCGCGATCAGCCGGTCGCGCCGGACAGCACCGCGCCGCCTCGACGGTGGCCCGAGCGAGGTCACCGTCTCGCCGAGCGCGACGAGGCGCCCTGGGGATGCGCGGCGCATGGCATGGGCACCTGGACCCGCAGGGCGGTCGTCGATCGCGTCCGGCGCGGCGAACGCCGCCTGGAGGCTGACCAACGTCCGTGAGCGCCGAGCCTCGAACGATGCGCCTGGTCGTTCCGTGGTGGGGCCGGCCTGTCGGCTCATGCCCCCGCCTCGCCTGCGGCGTACGGCGCACCGCCGGCCCGCGTGTCACCGCTGAGGATCGCCTGGAGCAGGCCAGCCGTCAGTCGCTGCTTTGGCACGAACGCGATCGCGCCGCATTCGCGGGCCGCCACCGCGTACTCGTGCTCATCGTCGCTCGACACGAGGATGACCGTGGGCGTGGGCCGCTCACCGCGCAGCTGTCGGCACACCTCGATGCCATCGATGTCGGGAAGGTTGACATCGAGGAGCACGACATCCGGCCGCAGCGATCGCGCCAGCGCCATGCCCTCCTGTCCGGTCGAGGCGTCGCCCACCGCGTGCAGGCCAAGCACCGAATCCACGAGCTGGCGCGCGACCGCACGGAACCGGGGCTGGTCATCGATGGTCAACACGGTCATGCGTGACGTGGCGGACGGGTGCTGTCCCACGTTGTCCCGTCCTCCTGGCAGCTCCGGCGATGGGCGTCGGATGCCGGGTGGACGGTGCGCCAGCGGCCCGGGCCTCGCAATGGTGCGTGCACGCGATCGAAAGGGGGTGCATGCCCCCCGACTCAATCCTTCGAGAGGTAGACCAGGACCGCGGCGACCCGACGGCTCACGTCCTGCTCGTCGCCCAGCTCGAGCTTCTGGAAGATGGAACCGATGTGCTTCTCGACCGCATGCTTCGTCAGCACCAGGGACTGCGCGATCGCCGCGTTGCTCTTGCCCTCGGCCATCTCCGCAAGGATCTCGAGCTCCCGGGAGGTGAGCTCGTCGAGCGGGTCGCTCCGACGGGACCGGGGCGTCGCGAGGAGCTGCTGCACGATCGCCGGATCGATCACGGTGCCGCCCCCCGCCACGACCTCGATCGCGGCTCGCAGCTCGGCGCGGTCGCCGATGCGCTCCTTGAGCAGGTACGCGCGCCCGTTCGCGCCGCCCTCGAAGAGCGCGGCCCCCAGGCTCGGCTCCGCATACTGCGTGAGCAGGACCACGCCCATGTGGGGGTCGATCCGCCGAGCGTCGATCGCGAAGCGGACGCCTTCGTCGTCTCCGCCCGGCGGCATCCGGACGTCCGTGACGACCACGTCGGGCCGGTGCTGCTCGACCGTCCGGGCGAGCTCCGTGCCGTCCGCGCAGATCGCGACCAGGTCGATCCCCGGAGTGGCGCCGAGCATCTGACGGGCCGCCTCGCGGATCAACAGAGAATCGTCCGCCACCACGAGGCGGATCGACCGGCCGCTCCCATCCACGCTCAGGCTCGGTGACTCACGCCGTCAGGCATGCGCAACGGATCCGGCGACAACCGGCACCCGCCCGACGATACGCGTCCCGCGTCCGGGCATCGTCTCGATCGAGAGCCTGCCCCCCACCGACGCCAGGCGGTCTGCCATGTTGGTCAAGCCCTGGCCTCGCACGGCACCTCCGGGCTCGAAGCCCGTGCCGTCGTCCTGGATCGAGAACGTCACGCCCTCGCCGTCCTCGCCGAGCTCCACCCTCACCGTGGCTGCCGTGCCGGCGTGCTTGGCGGCGTTCTGTATCGCCTCCAGGCTGACGAAGTAGATCGCATTCTCGACCGCCTCGGGGTGACGCCCGAGGCCCGCGTCGATGATCATGACCGGGAGAGCGGACCGACGGCACACCGACCGGAGCGCGGCGCTCACGCCCATCCTCGCCAGCACCGGAGGGTACGCCGTGCTCGCCACGCTCCGAAGGTCATCGAGCGCCGCGTCGATCTCCTCGCCCAGGCCCTCGATCGCGGCTCGCTCCTCCGGGCGCTCGAGCCGCTCGCTCGCGAGGGTGAGGTGGATGCGCAGGGCGACCAGGCGCTGTTGCGCACTGTCGTGGAGATCACGCTGGATGCGCCGTCGCTCGGCATCGCCGGCCTCCACGAGGCGCGCCCGTGACGCACGAAGCTCGCCTTCGAGATCGCCATGCACGACCGCGATGAGGGTCGCCTCTGCGACCTGCTCGAGCAGCTCGGGCTCGTCCGCCAGCGCGGGGTCCGTGGACAGGGCCGCGACCGGGTCGCCGTCACGTTCGATGGGCACCCATGTGCGGCCTGGCTCCGCCATCAGGCCTGCTCCGCTGGGCTCCCGGTAGCGGCCCGTCGCGGGCTCCCAGAATCCGAGGCGGAGCGATGGATCGTCCACGGCGCTCGACACGCTGTCCCGCCAGCGCTCCGGCGAGCTTCCGGCAGCGAGCTCGCGCATCAGCCGTCCGCCGGCCCGCAGCGCGTAGTAGTCCGCCTGGAACAGCGCGATGAGGAAGCCGATGGGGAACAACACCCGGGACAGGATCAGCAGCACGCTGAGCGCCGCGGCGGTCTCGGGAGGGATGCTGATGATGAGTGTCCCGATATAGAAGATGACGACGATGATCATGAACAGCGACGACGTCAGCCCGACCGTGATCAGCTCACGGCGCAAGGGCCGCGACGCCCGTGCCAACCGCCAGAGATACAGGGTGAGCGTGCCGAGGATGGCCCCGACCGCATACCAGAACTCGACCCAGCCGAGCAGGTCCACCACCTCCCGCGCCGAGCCCATCGCGAACGGGTTGGGCGGGCACTCCGCCGCGCACAGCCCCAATGGCGTGAGGCTCAGGAGGCCCGGGTAGGTCAGCAGGTTGCCGCCCGCGGCAAGCACATCGATGAGGTACCAGCCTGCGAACGCCGCGACCTCGAACCTGGTCCGCAGGCGTCCCGACGGGAAGGCGAGGATGAGCAGGAACATCGTGACGAAGGTCGGCGACTGCATCGTCACGCCGATCGAGAACAGGGCAGGCGAGGTCGAGGCCACCAGCGCCAGTGGCCAGCACATGAACCCGAACGCGACGAGCAGCGGACCCATCCGGCTCGCCGGCCTGCGCGCCCACCAGAACAGCCCGATCACCATCGGGGCCGAGCTGTGGTAGGTGCGGTAGAGCGCTCCCAGCTCGGAGTTCTGGAGGTTCTCGCTGGTCAGGCCGATCCAGAGCGACAGGACGGTCAGCGGGACGACCAGGACCGCGACCACGCGCCACGTCACGCTCGTCCGGACTGACGTCGGCACGAGTCGGGACATCACCATCTCGGTTCCGGTCGCAGTCACGGACGGTCCCCCCAGCCAGCCGATGCTGTTCCAAGCATGGCACAGGGCCGAGTGCCCGCGTTGTGACCCTCCACGTGCCGCCAATCTCATGCGATCCGG
Organism: Candidatus Limnocylindrales bacterium; assembly: GCA_040510715.1. GTDB lineage: Bacteria > Chloroflexota > Limnocylindria > Limnocylindrales > CSP1-4 > JAFMJV01. The sequence goes on along the minus strand of JBEVIK010000006.1, from coordinate 5,263 downwards.
GTGATGCGGCCGCGCGCAGGCTGATGCAGTGTGCCGTTCGGAGGCACGTCAGGGTGACTCCACGCAGACTGGATGGGCCGGCGGATCATGCGATCGAGCGAGTCCGTGCTCAGGAAGCTGGCGATCGGCCACGGCCCCCTCATGGAGCAGGCCGTCTGCCCCGAAGCGGGATTCGCGTTGGCGCTGGAGCATGGGCTTGATGAGCGCACCATCGCGCTGGCACGCATCGCAGCCCTCGTCGCGCTCGATGCCGGATCCGCCTCCTATCTCCGAGAGTGCAACGCGGCGCTCGCCAGCGGCGTGACCGGTGATGAGATCGCGGGCGTGCTCGTCGCCGTGGCGTCGCTCACCGGGTCCGTGCGGGTCATCGCGGCCGCGCCCCGCACTGCCCTTGGCCTTGGCTATGACGTGGAGGCCGCGCTCGAGGACCCGGATCGGAGCGACGGCGACTGACGGCCGGGGGTTGCCTCCCGCCGCGATCGGCCTGTCAGGCGAGACGCGGCCGCGTATCCTCGGGACCCAGGGACGTACGACGACCGGCTGGCGATGAGCCCAACGAGGTCCGATCATCATGCCCTTCGGTCTGTTCCCATCGCTCCGGGGATACCAGCCCGGCTGGCTGCGCGGCGACCTCATCGCGGGCCTCACCGTGTGGGCCGTCCTGGTCCCGGAGTCCCTCGCCTACGCCTCGATCGCCGGGGTCTCGCCTGTCATCGGACTCTATGCGGCGCCAGGGGCGCTGCTGCTGTATGCGATGTTCGGCAGCTCGCGGCATCTCATCGTGGGGCCGATGTCGGCCACCGCCGCCCTGTCCGCGTCGGTCGTGGCGACGGCCATCACGCCAGCCGATGACTTCACCACCGCGACCGCGGCCCTCGCCATCTGCGTCGGCGTCGCAGGGCTCATCGCTGCGCTCCTGCGCCTCGGGTTCCTGACCAACTTCATCAGCGAGCCCGTGCTCAAGGGCTTCATCGTGGGCCTCGCCCTGACCATCATCATCGGCCAAGTGCCGGGGCTGCTGGGGCTGCCGAGCGTCTCCGGTGACTTCTTCGAGAAGCTCGCGGGTGTCCTGCGCGAGCTGGGCCACCTCAGCGTGCCCACCACGATCGTGGGGCTCGTGTCACTCGCCATCGTGCTAGGGCTCAAGGAGGTCGCGCCGGTCCTGCCGGGATCGCTCATCGCCGTGGGTGTCGGCATCGCGGCCGTGAGCGTGTTCCAGCTGGACCAGCACGGCGTGGACATCGTCGGCAGCATCCCGGCCGGACTCGCGCCCATCGGCATCCCCGACGGCTCGCTGGACCTCTTCGGGCGGCTCGCCGGCCCTGCCATCGGCGTGCTGCTCATCGGGCTCGCCGAGGGTCTCGGCGCCGCCAAGACCTATGCCGCGCGGGCGCACTACGACATCGACCCGAACCGGGAGCTGTTGGGCCTGGGGGCCGCGAACATGGCCGCAGGGCTGAGCTCCGGCATGGTCGTCAATGGCAGCCTGTCCAAGACCGCGGTCAACGGTGGCGCGGGGGCCAGGACCCAGGTGTCGGGACTCGTCGTCGCGGCCCTGACCATCGTCACGCTGCTCTTCTTCACGGGGCTGTTCGAGCAGCTCCCCGAGGCGACCCTCGCGGGCGTGGTCATCGCGGCCGTGTGGGAGCTGGTGGACGTGCGGTCGCTGCGTCGCCTGTACCGCCTGTCGACCGAGCCGCTCGCTCGCCTCTCCGGGCTGGCGGCGCGGCCCGACTTCCTTGCCGCCATGGCCGCGCTGTTCGGCGTGCTCATCTTCGACACCCTGCCGGGGCTGTTCATCGGCATCGCGGTGTCCCTGATCCTGCTGCTGTATCGCGCGTACCGGCCCCACATCGCCACCCTTGGCCTGGTGCCCGGGTCCGAGGATCAGTACGGGGATGTCGGACGGCATCCGGAGAACGCGCAGCCGCAGGGCATCGCCATCCTGCGCGTGGACTCGGGCATCTTCTTCGCCAACGCGGAGCACGTCCGGTCCACGGTCCGCGACGCTGCCGAGCGGCCCGGCATCCGCGCCGTGATCCTCGACCTCGAGGCGACCCCGAGCGTGGATGTGTCGGCGGTGCGGATGCTTGCCGAGCTGCGCGAGGACCTCCAGGCCAGGGGCAGCCGGCTGGTCCTGGCCCGCGACCTGGGGCAGGTGCGCGACCTGATGCGCCACGAGCTGGGTGATCGGACCGTGGCCGAGGTGTACCCCACGGTCGCCGAGGCGGTCGCAGCGCTCGTCGCGGGCGCCCAGGTCGCGGAAGGGGAGGGTGATGGATGAGCGAGCCACGACCCGGATCGACCTCCGAGGATGGTGCCGACGCGATCGATGACGCGGCCCCTGCGGTCGACGGCCTGGCCTCGACGCCGCCCCTCGCCGACGCCCAGCCGTCGGCGACGCCCTTCGACGGCGGTCGCTCGGTGCGACAGGCAGGCATGATCACCGCCGCACTCGGCCTCGTGCATGCCCTGCTGATCCTCGTGTCGTGGGCGCTGCTCGCGACGGTGCCACGTATCGGGGACATCGCCGCCGCGACGGACTTCTACGACGATGTGGATCGACGCCGCATCGCGCTCGTCGGGCTCTACCTGATGCCCTTCGCGGTCATCGCGTTCATCTGGTTCGAGGTCGCGCTCCGGATGTGGATCGCGGGCACGCACCGGCGGGCGAACGTGCTGCTCTCGAACGTGCAGCTGGTGTCGGGCATGGTGTTCGTGACCCTGTTCGCGGCATCCACCGCGACCGCGGGCGTCACCGTCGCAGCCGCCGAGTGGGCAGGCGCCCCCATCGACCCCGCGACGGCGGCCCTCCTGCCTGCGTACGGGGACACCCTGTTGTTCGTGTTCGCGATCCGCATGGCCGCGATGTTCATGTTCACGACCACGTCCATCGCCCGCAGCGCCGATGTGCTGCCACGCTGGTTCGTGGCCCTCGGGTATGTCCTAGGAACGTTGCTCCTGCTGAGCGCGACGTTCACGTTCTGGCTGTATCTCGTGTTCCCGCTGTGGCTCATGGTCCTGAGCGCCCTCCTGTTCCGGCGTGCCAGGGCGATCCCGCCGGACCTCGTGATGCCGCATCCGGCGCCCCTCCTCACCCCGATCGGGCGGCGTCCGCCAACATGAGCGCAGTGGTGCGGTACGTGCCGATCGTCACATGGCTCCCGCGCTATCAGGTCGCCGGGCTCCCGCGTGACGTCATCGCGGCCGTGACCGTGTGGGCGCTGGTGGTCCCCCAGGCCATCGCCTACGCCCAGATCGCCGGACTGCCGCCCCAGCAGGGTCTGTTCGCGGCAGCAGGTGGCCTGCTGGGGTACGGCCTCATGGGCACCTGCCGGCAGCTCATCGTGAGCCCGACGTCATCTACCGCGGCCATCTCCGCATCGCTCGTGGGTGCCATCGCGCTCGGTGACGTCACCAAGCTCGCGCCCCTGTCTGCTGCGCTCGCGATCTTGTGTGGGGTCACGTTCGTCATGCTGGGCGTGCTGCGTCTCGGGTTCGTGTCCCGGTTCATCCCGGCTGCGGTCCAGGTGGGTTTCATGTTCGGCCTGGGCATGACCATCATCGTCGGCCAGCTCACCAAGATCCTGGGTGTCCCGGAGACCTCAGGCACGTTCGTGGAGCAGTCCCGCGACCTCCTGACCGGCATCCCCGACACCAACGTGTGGGCGCTCGCCCTGGGCCTGTTCGCGCTCGCGACCTTGCTCGGCGGCGCACGCTGGAATCCTGCGTTCCCATGGGCGCTCATCGTGGTCGTGGGTGGCATCGTCGCCGTGGCGCTGCTCGGGCTGGCGGACAAAGGCGTCGCGGTCATCGGGCTCATCGACGGTGCGTTCCCGATGCCGGCCATCCCGGCCATCGCGCCCGATGACCTGTTCGCACTGGTGCCGGGCGCCATCGCCATAGCCGTGGTCGGCAGCGCCGAGAGCCTGACGGTGGCCCAGCAGTTCGCCGAGCAGCACCGCTACGAGCTCGACCCGGACCAGGAGCTGCGAGCCAACGGCGGCAGCAACGTCATCTCGGGGGTCTTCCAGGGGTTCATCGTGGGCGGCGGAGCGAGCCAGAGCGCCGCCGCCGACCGCGCCGGTGCCAGCACCCCGATCGTGTCGCTGATGGTCGCGGCGTTGACCGTCCTCACGTCGGTGGCGCTCCTGCCGCTGTTCCAGGACCTGCCTCAACCCGTGCTCGGCGCGATCGTCATCAGCGCGGTCATCGGCTTCCTGCGGGTGGCCGAGCTGCGGCGCATCGCTGCGATACGCAGCGATGCGTTCTGGATCGCCATCTCGGCGCTCCTTGCGACCTTGCTCCTGGGCATCCTCGCCGGGCTCATCGTCGCCGTGCTGCAGGCCCTGGTGCTGCTCCTGGTCAACCTCGCACGTCCGGCAGCGAGCGTCATGGGCCGCGACGCGTCAGGGGACCTGGTGTCCTTGGCGCGTGCCCCTGATGCCATCACCACACCGGGCGTCATGATCCTGCGGCTGGATGCACCGCTCCTGTTCCTCAATGCTGGCACGCTCCACGAACGCATCCGACAGGCCTCCATGGACCAGGCCCCTCGGCCATCGGTGATCGTGCTCGACCTTTCGATGAGCGCTGACCTCGACATCGGGAGCCTCGATGTGCTCGGTCGCCTCGACGAGCAGCTCGGTCACGCAGGCATCGAGCTGCGCCTGGTCAACCTCCACCGCCTGCCACGCGCGATGCTCGACCGGGCCGCGGCGACCGGCGCGCGATCGCTTGCCGTCTACGCCACCATGGCGGACGCACTGGCTGACGACTCGGAGGGGTGAGATGACCGAGAACGACGGGACGACCGGGCCAGCCCCGTCGGCGGAGGTGCCGGCGTCGCTCGCCGCCGTCCCGGCCGTGAGCGCCGATGCTGCGGCCCCGGCCGACCTGCCCAGGGTCAAGCCGCTCCAGCTCCCGAGCGCGCCGGTCTGGGTCGTGCTCATCGCGGGCATCGCGGCTGTCCTCCTGGTCGCGGCGGCGGCGTCCGCCCTGTTCGTGTTCGCCATCGGCATCGCGCTGTCGTTCTTCCTCGTGCCGGTCGTCAACTGGCTCGTCCGCCACGGCATCCCACGCATCGGCGCATCGATCCTCGTGGTCGTGGCCCTGGTGCTCATCACCCTCGCCGGACTGGCGATCGCGACTGCGATCCTCATCGAGCAGGGGACGGCGTTCGTCCAGGCGCTGCCCCAGCTGTTCGCGGACCTCAAGGCCGACTTCGAGCAGCTCCAGTTGCCCAGCTGGCTCGAGGAAGGCA
>JBEVIK010000005.1:0-7857 GCA_040510715.1 Candidatus Limnocylindrales bacterium | reverse complement strand
TGGGTGTCCGTGCGGGCTTCCGGGTCGGCCGTGGCTTCTGCGTCCGGTCGGCCTTGGGCGTCGGCCTGGGCTTCTGCGTCCGTTCGGGCTTGCGGGTCTTGTCGGGCCTCGGCGTCCTGTCCGCGCGTGGCGTGGGGCGTGGCCGATCGGTCCGCCCGGGTGAGGGCGTGCCACGCCCGCCGGGTGTCGCCGTCCCCGATGGGCCGTCCGGCCCGACGGGCAGGAACGGCGTGGTGGGCGGCATCGTCGGCACGAAGCGAAGGGTGGCCGGGGGCGTCGCGGTCGGCGTCGGTGAGGGGCTCGGTGTCACCGTCGGCGATGGGCTCGGCGACGGGGCAACTGACGGTGCTGCGACCGTGGGAGGCACAGGCTGGCGGTCGAGGGTGTTGCGCAGGACGACCGCACCGGCGGTGCCAAGCGCGCCCACCGACAGCACGAGCACGGTCACGAGCGCGATCGCCTGCGCGCGCACCAGCGGGGCCGTGGCCATCCGACCGGCGGCCGCGTCGAGGTTGCGCGCGAACGCGCTCCGGATCCGGCTGGGCGAGAACGAAGCGAGTGCCGCGAGCAGCCGCCCGGGAGGTGTCCGCCGCGGTTCCTGCCGCACGCGGGCAAGGGTGCGGCTGGCGAGATCGTGGGGTGGCGTCACATCGATCGTCGCGACGTACCACGCCAGCGCGTCGGCGTTGGCCTGGACGGTGGCGCGCGGATCGCGACCCGGGCCGCCCTTCGCCGGTGGCGTGCCGGACCGGTTGCCGCTCATCGGGCGCCTCCGCGGACACGGATCCGCAGCCGCTCCAGCCCACGGTGGAGATGCGTCCGGACGGTCGCTTCCGGCCGGCCGGTGGCTGCGGCGATGTCCGCGGGCGACAGGTCACCGAAGAACCGGAGGCTGACCGTCTCCCGGTAGGGCTCGGGCAGCGCCTCCACGGCGCGCCTGATCTCCGCACGCTCCTCGGCGCTCACCACCTCGCGTGCGACATCCATCGGATCGGCCGTGGTGTCCATCACGACCTCGTCGAGCGCCGTCGTATTCGCGGCCCGGCGTACCACCGCCTTGTGGCGCCGCCAGCACTCGCGCACAGCGATGCGGGAGACCCAGGCACCCGGTGGCCCGTCCCCGCGATAGCTGTCGAGTGCTCTGTATGCCAGCACGAACGTCTCCTGGACCGCGTCCTCCGCCTCTTCGACCGATCCCATGATCCTGTGACACACCCGGAACACCGAGGCCGTTTCCCGGAGCACGAGCTCCTCGAACGCGGCTTCGTCGCCCATGGCCAGGCGACGGGCCAGGACGAGGTCATCCACAGGACGACTGAGGGTGCGTGGGCTCGATCTGTGTCATCGAAGTTACGGCGTATACCACCACGGGCCGTGGAAGAGTGGTCATCCCGCTGCCTTCAGCCTGCCCGTTCGTCGAGCATCCGCAGCAGCGTCGTGGTCGTGCGCCAGTTGCGGATGGTCATCTCCTGGTAGATGGGCGTGCTGGCCATCTTCGACAGGAGGCTCTGGCTGGCACGTGCGACGAGGCGCTCGAAGTAGATGACCCCGTTCCCGGCTGTCATCGTATCCACGCCGTCGCGAAGGCGGATCTGGGCCGCGACCTGCGCGGCGGTGGACGGGCCGAGCAGGAACAGCACGTCCGAGCGGTAGGTGTCGGCGTCGTCGCCGAACCCGCGGGGCGCGCCGTCCACGATGGCCCGGAGCTGCCGGCGACTGCGCAGGGCGACCCGACCCCGGTACCCGAAGCGCTTCGGGAGGATCGCCTCGAGCCGGCGGATCCAGGCGTCCTGGTCGCCGTCACCGTGGAACAGGACGTTCCCGCTCTGGATGTAGGTCGCGACATCGATGGCACCAGCCTCGGTGAATGCCTCGCGCAGGCCGGCCATCGGGATGAGGTTGTTGCCACCCACGTTGATGCCGCGCAGCAGCGCGACGTACCACCCGCCCATCAGTCGAGCCGCAGCCCCATGAGCAGGCCGCCGGGCTCGCCGGCGATCTCCCGGAAGCCCAGGTGCTCGTAGAAGCCGATGCCGTTGCGGTTGGCGACATCGACCCCCAGGTGGACCCCGCCGACGCCTCGCTCGCGTAGCTCCGAGACCAGCTGGTCGATGAGGATCCGCCCGAGCCCCAGCCCTCGCACCTGGGGCATCAGGTCGATGTGCAGGTGGGCCGGGTACTCCGCCGCCAGCTCGGGAGGCGTCCGCTCGGGCGCGTGGATGAGGCCGATCACCTCGGCGTCCTTCGAGCCATCGTCGAGACGCGGGTAGCGCGCCCGGAGCGGGGGGTACCACGTCCGCTCGGCCCACTCCTCGAAGTCAGCCGTGTCGTCGGCGGACAGCAGGTAGCCGGCCACGCCGGTCTCGTCCACCACCACCAGCTGGGTGCCGACCCCGCGCGCCACGTAGGGACCCGCGTACACGTGCCCCAGCAGGTCCGGGTCGCGGTACAGCTCGGTCGCGTCCTCGCCGGCCTCGCCCGTCCGGAGGCACGCGCGATACACACCCGCCATGTCCGCGATGCCGGCCCGCTCGATGCGTGTCACGGGCCCAAGCCTAGCGGCTCAGGGTGCATGGGCCCTCGCGCGGCCTGCTGCCATGGACAGACCACTTGTGTACCACTCGGCGCGGCGCTAGGCTGCCGCTCGTGGCATCGACCGCGGTCCCCGCCCGTATCCAGGGGGATGTGCCGCTGCACCATGCGCTCCGTTCGCGCCTGCGCGAGCTCATCGCGGACGCGCGCGCCGGGGATCGCCTGCCCAGCGAGCGCACCCTCAGCGAGCGATGGGGCGTCGCGCGCATGACCGTGCGCAGCGCCATGGACGCGCTCGTCGCGGAGGGGCTCGTGGAGCGACGCCACGGGTCCGGCACCTACGTCCTGCCCCGCTCGTTCGTGCGCTTCCTCGGCCTCACCTCGTTCACCCAGGACATGCGCGACCGCGGCCTGGTGCCATCGAGCCGTCTCCTCGCCTTCGATGTCCTGGCGGCCGATGGCTCTCTTGCCGAAGGGCTCCGGATCGAGCCCGGCGACCCGGTGGTCCGGTTCACGCGGCTGCGCCTCGGCAGCGCCGAGCCGATGGCGGTCGAGACGACCTGGATCGCGTGCGGGCTCGTGCCGGGCCTCGCACCGGCCGACCTCGACGGCTCCCTGTACGAGCTCCTGGCACGCCGCTACCGCCTGGCACCGGGCTCGGCGAGCGTGACCATCGAGCCGGTGCTGCCCGACCCGGTCACGCGTCGCCACCTGGGGATCCCGGCCCGGCAGGCATGCCTCCGCCTGCGCATGACCGATGCGGACACGCGGGGCCGGGTGATGATGATCGCGGACTGCGTCTACCGGGGGGACCGGTACCAGCTGGGGGCGAGCGTGCCAGGCACGACGCCAGCCCTGCAGGCACGGCGGCTCGACTGATGCACATCCTCGCCGTGGACGGAGGCCAGTCCGCCATCCGTCTCCGCCACTCGTCGAGCGACCGGGTGGTCGAGGTCCGCGGTGTCTCCCGGCTCGAGGGCGACACCGTGGACACGGTGGCCTCCGCGATCGCCCAAGGTTGGCTGGGGAGCGGCTTCGGCCCCTGTGACCGGATCGTGCTCGGTCTGTCCACCGCGCCGGCCGACCGGCCGTCGCAGGACCGGCTGTGCCGGCACGTCAACCGGGTCATCGGCGCGGACGAGGTGTGGCTCGCGGACGACTCGGTCACGTGCCACGCGGGTGCCCTGTCGCTGGGCTGGGGCGTGAGCATCACCGCCGGCACGGGCGTGGCGTGCCTCGTGGTCCCCGAGACCGGCGAGCCGAGGGTGCTGAGCGGCCACGGCTACCTCCTGGGCGATGAGGGCGGCGCGTTCTGGATCGGCCGCGAGGGCCTGCGCGCCGCGCTCCGTGCGACCGACGGCCGCGGACCCTCCACGGCGCTGGTCGACGCCGCCGCGCGGCGGTTCGCCGGGATGCAGGACCTGGCCATCCGGATCCACAGCGCGGTCCGGCCCGCCAACGACATCGCTCACTTCGCGCCCGATGTGCTCGCGGTCGCGGATGCCGGCGATGCGGTGGCGCAGGGCATCGCGGATGGCGCGGCCGAGGAGCTCGTCATCCTCGTGCGGGCGGCCGTGGAGGTCGCGGTCGAGGACTCCTCCGATGGCTCGGTCGTGCCGGTCGCGCTGGGCGGCAGGCTCCTGGGCGACGGCCGGCCGCTGCGACGCCGCCTCGACGGGTGGCTCGCGCGCGAGACGATCGGCGCGGCGATCCGGACCGCGGATGGCTCGTCGCTGGATGGCGCGCTGGCGCTGGGTGCGCTCGACGACCCGGGGGCCTACCGGTCCATGGTGCACGTGTCGCGGGCGTTCGCCGTCACGACGCCGGGTGGCACGGCGTGAGCGGCGCCGAGACGTCCGCGGGCAGGCGATACCTCGCCATCGCCAACGAGCTGGTGGCGCGCCTCGCGGGAGAGGAGTGGCCGCGCATCGCCGCGGCCGCCGGCCTGCTCACCGACGCCATCGCAGCGGGCCGCACGGTCCACGCCTTCGGCAGCGGTCACTCCCACATGCTCGCGGAGGAGCTGTTCTACCGGGCGGGTGGTCTCGTGCGGGTGCGCCCCATCTTGTTCGAGGGGCTGATGCTCCACGGCAGCCCGACCCTGGGCACCACCCTCGAGCGGATGCCGGGGCTCGCGGCGGCACTGTTCGCGGATCACCCCATGGATGCGGGCGACGTGCTCATCGTGGCCTCCAACTCGGGTTCCAACGCGGTCTCCACGGAGCTCGCGACCCTCGCGCGGGACCATGGCGTCCGGACCATCGGCATCACCAGCCTGCGGCACGCCACGTCGGCCTCGGCTCGCGTGAGCGACGGCCCGCGTCTGCACGAGCTGGTGGATGTCGCGATCGACAACGGTGGCGCGGTGGGTGACGCCGCGGTGGCCATCGAGGGCCTCACGACGCGGGTCGGCCCCACCTCGACCGTGGTGGGTGCCGCCATCCTCGACGCGCTGGTCGCGGAGGTGGTGGAGCGTCTGGTCGCGCGCGGCATCGCACCCGAGGTCTATGCCAGCAGCAATGTCGCCGGTGGTGACGCGGTCAACGACCGCTATCGCGACACCACGGCGATCGGCCGGTGAGCAGCGCACCCGGCGTCGCGGTCGTGGGGCGAACCGCCTCGGCGAGTGGTGCCGGGTCGCCCTTCGCCATCCGGGGTGTCATCGAGGGCTTCTACGGCCGGCCCTGGACCCACCGGCAGCGCCTCGACCTCATCCCGTTCCTCGCCGAGCGGGGCATGAACAGCTTCGTATACGGGCCCAAGGACGACCCCCTGCTGCGGCGCGACTGGCGGCTGCCCTACGACGGCGAGTTGCTGGCGCGCCTGTCCGAGCTGGTCGAGCGGTGCGCGGCGCACGGGATGCGCTTCACGTGGTGCATCTCGCCGGGCCTGTCGATGCGCTACTCCGACGACGCGGACCTCGCGGCGCTGTCGGCCAAGCTGGCGAGCGTCGGGGCGCTGGGCGTGACCTCCTTCGGGCTGCTGCTCGACGACATCCCCCGCGATCTGCAGCACGCGCAGGACCGGTCCGCCTTCGGCGATCTCGCGGAGGCGCACGCCCATGTCACGCGCAGCGTCGCCGCGCGTCTCCCCGCGGGTACGCACCTGGTGGTCTGCCCCACGGTCTACCGCGGCACCGGTACCGAGGACTACCTGGTGCGGCTGGCCGCGGGCATCGACCCGCGCATCGACCTGTTCTGGACCGGCCGCGCCATCTGCTCGCCGGTGCTCGACCTCGCGGATGCCGCCACGTTCACGCGCGCGACCCTCCGGCCGCCGCTGTACTGGGACAATTACCCGGTCAACGACGTCGCCATGGCCTACGAGCTGCACATCGGGCCGTACCGGGGACGCGACCCGCTCCTGTGGCGGTCCGCGGCGGGCATCGTGGCCAACGGCATGGAGCTGTTCGAGGCGTCGCGCATCCCGTTCGCGACCATCGCGGACTATCTCCACGATCCCGAGGGCTACGACCCGGAGGCGAGCTGGCAGCGGGCCATCCGGGACGTCGCGGGCGAGGCGGACGCGGGAGCGTTCGCGCTGTTCGCGGACAACGTCCGCTCGTCGGCGCTGTCCGACGACGACGCACCCATGGTGGGGCGGGCGCTCGAACGGCTCGGCTTCGAGCTCGACCAGGGCGAGCCCGAGACTCGCGGAGCCGCCACGGAGCTGCGAGCGCTCGCCGACCGCCTGCTCGCCGCCGCCGCGCGCCTGCTGGGCGACGACGTGACCAACCGCGCGCTCATGGACGAGTGCCGGCCGTGGCTCCAGGGCTTGGAGCTCGGTGCCCATGCCCTGGCGCGGCTGGCGGATCTCGCCGCGGAGGGGCGGCTGGCGAGCGACGGAGCGGCCGAGCTGCGGCCGTTCCTGATCAGGCTACGCCGGGCACGCGTGCGCGTGTTCGGAGACGTGGTGGAGATGACCTTGTCCGACCTGACCGGGACGATGTTCCGGCCGGGCGAGGTCCCGGAGCTGGAAGGAGGAGCCCCATGAGGAAGGACCGACGGCGCACCGTGGGGGTGGGCATCACCGCCCTGACCACGGCCGCGCTGGTGCTCGGTGGCAGTGGCAGCGCGCTCGCTCAGGACACCGTCCTGCGCATCTCGATGGGCTCACCCGGGGAGGCCGGCATCGCGGTCTGGGAGGCCATCGCCGCGGACTTCGAGGCCGCCCACGCGGGCGTCGATATCCAGTTCGACTTCCAGGACGACGACCTCTACCAGACCATCGGGCTCCAGAACGTCCTCAACAGCCCGACGCCGCCGGACATCTACTTCGAGTGGACCGGCAGCCGGATGGTGCAGCGGGCCGCGGATGGGTTCGCCGCCGACCTGACCGAGTACACCACCGGTCCGCTGGCCGGCATCTGGAGCGACGCCGTGTGGCCCGCGGCATCCGTGGACGGCAAGGTCGTGCTGGTCCCCCACACCGCCGACGTCACCAACGTGCTGTGGTACAACGTGCCGCTGTTCGCCGAGCATGGTCTGACACCGCCGACCACCTTCGAGGAGCTGCTCGCGGTGTGCGACGCGCTCGTCGCGGCGGACGTCATCCCCATCGCGACCGGCAACAAGGACCTGTGGGCCGCTGGCAACTGGCTCTCCCACATGGTGTCCCGGGTCGTGGGCGAGGAGTCCTACGACGCACTCCTGGGCGGCGATGGGAAGTTCGCGAACCCCGAGTGGGAGCAGGCGCTCGGCTACATCACGCAGCTGCGCGAGCACTCCTGCGTCAACGAGAGCGCCAACTCCATCGCGGACAACGAAGGCGCGGAGCTGTTCTTCCAGGAAGTCGCGGCGATGCATCCCATCGGCTCGTGGCTCGTGAGCTGGGCGGTCACCGACGCCCCCGACCTCGAGTTCGACTTCGTCAACCTGCCGGCGATGCCGGAGGGCTCGGCGGGAGAGCAGGGGAGCGCCATCGGCGTCGAGACGGGCTACATCGTCAACGCCCACAGCGCCAACATCCCGCTCGCGGTGGACTTCCTGGCGTTCCTCAACAGCCCCGACAACGTCAAGCGGTTCGTGACCGACGCGGAGATCATCCCCATCGCGTCCTCGGTGGCCGATGCCGGCGTTGACGGCCGGTCGCTGCGCCTCGGTGAGCTGCTCGCCTCGGCGCCCGCGGTCGTGCTGCCGCCCGACACGGGGTACGACCTCGAGACGGCGAACCAGCTGTATGCAGCGGAGGCGGCGGTCCTGGGCGGCCAGGCGACGCCTGCGGAGGCGCTCGCGACGCTGGACTCGACCCTCGGCCGGTAGGGACCGACCGGGCCGGTCGATGACCCACGGTCGCGGCCGGCCCATCACGCCCCGTCGTATCCCG
>JBEVIK010000004.1:0-8693 GCA_040510715.1 Candidatus Limnocylindrales bacterium | reverse complement strand
CGACCCTGTGTCTCGAACGGGGTGATCCGGAAGCCGCCGCGGAGGTCTGCGCGGAGGGCCTGCGCATCGACCGCTATCACGACCCGTTGTGGCGGCTGCTCATCACCATCCGGGAGGGAGCGGGGCATGCGGGGGCTGCCCGGCGTGCCCGTCAGGGCTACGGGCGCGTCCTCACCGAGCTGGGCGTGACGGCGGAGTCCTAGCGCAGCTCCTGGAACTCCAGGTCGCGGATGGCCACGGGCGCGTCCGCGGGGCCGCGGGTCTCGAGGACCTGGACGCGCAGCTGGGATACATCGCGCAGGTCGATGCGATGGGCACGGAACTCGGTCGCATCCTCGATGTCGAGCGTGACCGACGAGCCGCCCTCCGCGGTGAGCCGAATGCGGGAGGGGCGCCGGAACCGCGGGAAGTCGTCCCCGTTGGCCCCGTTGGTGATGATCATCGCGCCGAGGTCCACCGCGGGCGCGAAACGCAGCCGGATCGACGGCTGGTCCCCATCGCCCTCCCACCACGTGGCCTTGTTGCGGTCGATGACGTTGCGGACGTTGGTGCTGTTGGCCACGGGTGTCACGTCCTCGAGGTCCGGCATGAGCTGGCGCCGAAGACCCCCGATGGTCTCGTTGACCTGACGCTGGACGTCGGGCACGGCCACGTACGCGCCCACCGCGGCCACGATCGCGACCAGCACCGCGAGCGGCAGGAGGATGCCCAGGACCGAGCGTCGGGGCCGTCCGCGCTCCTCCATGGAACGGGGACGCTCTCCTGCCCGGTAGCGCTCCGGGGAGCCGCGCCGGAACAGGCGCCGGTACCACGGCAGGTGGACGGGCACCGCCACCACGGCCTGCTCGAGGCTCGCGCCACACTTGCGACAGAAGCGCCGCGCAGGGTCGTTGCCGACGCCGCACACCGGGCAGATGCGGTCGCCGGCCTTGATGAGCGGCTCCTCGGGTGGCGGCTTCGCCGTGGGTTTGGGGCGGCTGGGCGCCTGCTCAGCGGTGGGGCGGCGCGAGCGGGGCTGGTCCTGGGCGACCGGCGCCGGTCGGCGCGCCGGAGGTGCGTCCGGCACGGGGGTCGGCGGCCTCGACACGGGTTCCGTCGGGATCGGAGCCGATGCCGGGGCGGAAGCCGCCGCGGCGCTCGTGGCGGGCGGCGTCGCGGGCGCCGCTGTGGAGCCGGGGCTGGCACTCGGCGCCGGGCTGGGCGCGACCCGTGGCGGTGGCTGCGATGGGACGGTTGCCGGCGCGCCGACCGGCCGTGCGCCGGCCGGGGTCGGGGGTGGTGGCGGGCCAGCCGCGGTCGTAGCGGTCGCCTCGGGTCCCGCGACGCGTTGGCCGCTCCACTCGAGGTAGGCGTTGCATTGACCGCAGAACGCGGCATCGTCCGCGTTCTCGTGGCCGCACTTCCGGCACAGGATCACCTGCGATGGACCTCCCGACGGCGCCAGCCGGAGCCCTGGACCGGTCCCGCGCCGGTCAGGCGGATGGTGCGGGCCGCCCCGCGGCCACGACCTCGACAGTGTGCCCCAGGTGCGCGGGCTTGGCAGCCGCGACCAGCGCATCCAGCCGGGCCGTATCCACATCCGACGCCTTGCGCACCGCCACCCGGACGTGGAGCGATCGCGCGGGTTCGCCCGGCAACGCGCCCCCGCTCGTCGCGGACCAGCTGGCCCCGCCGTTCTCGCGCACCTCGACCTCGCCGTCCGTGAACACCCGGACATGATCGGCGAGGCCTGCCAGCGTGCCCCTCCGCCGATGGAGGTCGGCGGCCTGTGCCACGAACGCCCGGCGTCGCTCGATGGGCCAGGTCTCGTCGAGCAGCGCGGCCACCCAGCCCCCCAGCCACTCGAGGAAGTCATCGGGGGTGAGCGCTGGGTCGAGATATGCCGACAGGTTGTCCACCGTCGAGATGGCAGGGGCCAGCACCTCGTCGAGCGCCTCCGTGAGCCGCCGCGTCAGGTCGTCCTCCTGGTACAAGGCGGGCAGGGACGCGACGATGGGGAACGCGGACGGGAGGCCCGGCAGCGTGCCCCTCATACCGACGCCTCCACGAGCACCTGGTGCTCATAGCTGAACACGAGGGCGTCGCGCTCCACCTCGAGCCGGTCGGTGGCCTTGCCCCGCTCACCGGTCACGGGGTCGGCGCCGAAGACGCGCACGTCCTCCACCAGCTCCGTGCCCCTGAGCCGCTGGAGCGCGGCATATACCTCGCCCGAGTGGACGGGTCGTCCGAACGGCCAGCCCGTGCCGTCCTGGCCGCCCTCGGTGGGGTGGAAATACCGGTACAGCTCCGCCAGGGCGTCATCCTGGAGACGCTGCGGGTCCACCCGCGGGCGGGCGCGAAGCCGCGCCACCACCGTCACGCCCCGGTACACCGGCGGCTCCACGGCGACGCGCGTGCCGACGAGGCGTGTCTCGTCGAGGCGCCGGGTGACCCGCTCGAGGGTGGGCTGGGCGGGCACCAGTTGCTCGAACCGGATGCGACCCCGTTCGCTGGACACGGCGGGCACGATGAGCACCCGCACGGCGCCCTCGGAGCCATCCCCCGTGGCCGCCACGCAGCGCACGCGGGCCACCTCCGGTGCCGCTTCCTTGGCGATGTGCTCGAAGTCCTCGGTCGTCACGGCGCGATCACGCGTGCGCAGGAGGATCGGCCCGCGGATCTTGGCAGCCTCGATGTCCTCGCCGTCCACGCCGCCCTCGGCGGGTCGCCGGTTCTCCACGCGTGCCACGTAGGGAATGCTCGACTTGAGCACCGACAGCGTGCCGCGTGCCACGTTGCCGCGCCGGCCGCCACCGGTCCGATAGGCCGGGACGCGGACGCGGGCACCCTTGCCGGGCACCGCGCCGTACCGCCGGAGCGTGCCGTCCCCGAGCCGCACCGCGGGTCCGAACGCGATCTCGCCCGCCATCGCATCGAGCGTGAAGTGGCGGTCGTCGGGCCCGCTGTTCGCGAAGTTCGCGACCTGTGTCCAGGGCTGCCACCCCGCGGCCTCGTCCGAGGTCTCCACGGCGACGGGCTCCTCGGACGGCACGACGGGGCGGCCGCGCAGCAGGAACCTGCCACCCGACACACCCTCGCCTTCCCCGACGATCTCGTCGGTGATGAGCTCCGCGTTGACCGCGGGTGCCGTGCCGCCGATGGTGAAGACCGTCAGGGAGCGGATCTCGGGCGAGGCGCTGTAGCGCGGCTGGCCTTCGACGGGCTCCGTGACGCGTGCCCGGATCCAGCCCGCCCGGACGCGGTCCACCACGGATGCGATGTGGCCCTCGGGCACGTGGAGCACGATGTCGCCATCACGGTTGAGCCCACCGGTGGTGTCGCTGTCCACCTCGCAGGCCGACCATGCCTCCCCGTCCCACGCCTCCCAGGCGAGGGGCGGATCATCCGGATCGACGCCGACGCCCTCGATGTGGCACCCGAACCGGAGCGTGACCGCGTTGGATGGGGCGGCCTCGGTGAGGCCCACGAGCAGCATGTCACCCGCCTTGGGCACCGTGTCGAAGCAGAAGAAGCCGGTGCCCAGCGCGAGCTGGTCGCTGTGGTCGCGGACCTGGTTGCGGGCGATGCTCGACGCCAGGCGCTCGAGCGCCACGGTGACGATGGGCAGCTCGTCGGTGGTGCTGAACACGATGGACTGCTCGCTCTGGGTCCGAGGCGTGCCCACCTGAGTGCCCACCGGGATGCGGACCGTCTCCGGCTGGGGCGCGGAGAGCCAGAAGGTCACGGCCGTGTGCGCGGCGGTGGGCGGGAACAGGCGCACCCCGATGAGCTCGAGGAACCGGATGTAGTCCCGCTCGGGGACCCGGTTGATGCGGTAGAGCAGCTGGTCGGTGATGTACGCGAACGCCTCGACCAGCGTGACCCCCGGGTCGGACACGTTGTGGTCGGTCCACTCCGGGATGCGCCGCTGGATGAGCCGCTTGGCATCGTCCACCAGGTCCTGGAACCGTCGGTCATCGAGAGCGGGCGCCGGGAGGCTCATCGTGGGTGCTCCTCGGGGATGACATAGAACGGGAACACGAGGTTGCGGGGGTCGTTCGAGCGCGCGGGCTGGTAGCGGATGTCGATGAGCAGCACGCCCTGGTCCGCGGCCTCGAAGCCGATGTCCACGTCGAGGACCTCGATGCGTGGCTCCCACTGGAGCAGCGCGACGCGCACTTCGTGCGCGATACGGCCGGCCGTGGACGCGTCGGGGGACGCGAACACGAGGTCGTGGATGCCGCAGCCGAACTCGGGGCGCATGGGCCGCTCGCCCGGCGCCGTGCCGAGGATGAGCCGGATCGCCTCGTCCAGCTCCTGCGTCCCGTCCACGAGCGCGAAGTGCCCGGTGGCGTCCGTGCGCAGGGGGAACGCCCAGCCTGCGCCGATGAGCTCGGATGCCATCGCCTCAGCCCACCAGCACGGTGACGTCGGATGGCACCAGCGTGCCAGGCGTCAAGCAGCAGGTGGCGCTCGCCGTGGCACTCGCCGCAGGCTGCCCGCCGAACAGCACGGTCCCGCTCCCGCTCAGCACCCGGCCCACCTGGAGCGTGGGCGGCAGGAATGGGTCGGATCCATGCAGTCCGACGTGGGGCGGGGTGTTGTATCCGGACGCCCCCAGCACGGCCGCGGGCTTGCCCCCGATGAGCACGCCCGCGCACAGGCCCAACGTCAGCGGCGCCGAGAAGGGCATGGGCGGGCCGGGCGTGGGATTGCCCGCGGGTGTCGGGACCTGGTGGACGCACATCCCCTGCACCCGGTCCCCCATGACGATCGCCGGCGCACCCATCTCGTCTCGCCTCAGTTCAGGTGGATGAACGCGCCGTCCACGTCGACGATCGCGTCGCTCTCGATCGAGACGCCGAGGCTGCCCTTGAGCGTCAGCCGGCCCTGGGCACCGATGGACACGTTGCCCTTTCCCGTGATCTCGATGTCCTGCTCCGCCTCGATGACGATCCGGCCGTCGGCGAACACGTGGATCACCGACCCCGTCTCCTTGAGCGCGATGCGCAGCCTCGAGTCACCCGAGAGGATGGCCACGCCCTCGTCGACGGGCCCATCGAAGAACACCAGCCGCTGGTTCGTCCGCGACACGATGCCCTGGCGCTTGTTGTGGCCGTTGTCGATCAGGGTGTCCCCCAGGGACGGCTTGTCCACGCCGTTCCAGAGCCCCCCGAGGACGTACGGTCGGCGCATGTCTCCGTGCTCGAAGCCGACCAGGACCTCGTCGTTGACGTCGGGCAGGAACACCAGCCCGGCGGCCTTCGCGGCGCCCGGCGAGGCGACCCGCGCCCAGTCCGACTCATAGGTATCGGAGAGGCTCGGGAACTTCACCTTGACCCGCCCGAGGTCGCTCGGGTCCAGGTTGGCGGTCACGATGCCGACCATCAGCCCGAAGGGGCCGCCGCTGCCCTGTGACGCGCCCTGGCTTCGGGCACCCACGAGGCCCAGCAGCGAGCGGTCCTGGCGGCCGCTGACGCTGAACTCCGTGCGGTACCCGTCGCGGTCGAACAGGTGCCGCGTGGTGGTCGCGAGGTAGCGGCCCTGGAAGTCGTCGCCCACGACGGACACCGAGAACGGTGTCCCGGCACGCAGCGTGGGCGTGCCGCGGACCACGCCGCTGGCTTCCGCGAAGGACGAGCCGATCCGCTCCGCGAGGGACTGCGCGGCGGTATCCACCGCGGACTGATCGGCGACGGGATCCTTGTTCGAGACGAGGCGCGCCGGCGCGAAGGTGGTCGCAAGGCCCACCGGATCCGCCTTCAGCTGGGCGCTCGACGTCGCCGCCGGCGTGGTGGCGACCATGACCTGCTTGCGGCTCGGGTCCCAGGCGCGGACCTCGACCTCCTTGACCTGCTCCGAGCTGGTGATGCGCGGCCGGAACTCGAGCAGCTCCTGGCCCATCACGAGCTGGAGCGGATCTCGCGACTCGAAGTCGCCCTCGGCCGGAGCGCCGCTCGCGGGCGGCGGCTTGCGGAACTGGAACTTGCCGTCCACGAACGTGATCTCGTACCCGTCTCGCGGGCGCGGGACTGCAGGAACTCCCAGTCCGAGACGTTGGCCTGGGAGACGTGCTTGTGCGTCGTCGGGGACTCGTCGATGGTCCCGATCTCGACACCCGCTCGCGTGGCCACCTTGCGCGCGATGTCCGAGTCCGTCGCGTCCTTCCAGGTCTCGGTATGACGCCCGCGATGGAAGCGATGCGACGGGTCGTAGCCACGCACGACGGCCCTCCCGCCGAGGGCGTCGTACTCGCCCTCGATGGCGGTCACCTCCCCCGTGATGAGGGGCTTGGGTGCCGGTTCGCCGAGGGCGCTGCCGCTGATGACGACCTTCGAGCCGATGCGGATGCCTGCCTGCGTGAGCACCGTGCGGTCGATGTCCCGGAACGTCAGCAGGAACATGTCCGGCAGGTGGAGGTGATCGTCCACGAGCACCGACTCGAGGAGCGGCTCGAGGTCGGCCGCGAGCGGCGCGCCGTCGATGGTCACGAGCGCCTGGAGGGAGTGGTCGCCGTCGGGCATCGTCAGGCCAGCCGGGTCGCTTCGGTGAGCGTGGGGATGAGCACATGGCCGCCCACGGTCAGGCGCATCGGGTCGTCGATGTCGTTGAACGTGGCGAGGGCGCGCCACAGGGTCGCGTCGCCGTACTCCGCGAACGCGATCGACGCGAGCGAGTCGCCTTCCGCCAGCACATGCCGGCGCCGGCTCTCGCGGCTACCGGATGTCGGGTTGGTGCCCTTGGGGTCCGTGGGGACCTCCTCGAGCGTCACGTTGGCGGATGCGCGCAACGGGTCGCCCGAGGTCGCGAACAGGGTGTACTTGGCGGTGACCGACTTGAGATAGCCGCGGAAGTCCGCGAGCGCCTTGTTGCTGCCCCAGTCGAGCGTGAGGATGGGCGGCTCGGGCTTCTTCTGCTGCACCGACGCGGCCGTGGGCTTGGTCCACTCCAGGAGCGTCGCGACGTCGTCGCCCACGGACGTGCCCTTCTCGAACCCGTCGAAGAAGATCTCCATCTGGACCGTCTGGGGATTCGTCCCCCCGAACTGCGGCTTGGTCGCGGACTTGGCGCCGGTCGTCTGGGGTCGGTTCCAGGTCGCGCCCTTGGTGACCGTGTACTCGGCCGGGTTGTACAGGAACCGCAGCTCGGTGCGGCTGGGCGTGCCTGCCACCACCCGGAGCGTCGCCTTCGCCAGCCCGGCCGAGCCGCCCGCCATCGCTCAGCCCGCCGTGAAGCCGTTGTGGGCGAGCTCGAGCGTCTCGTTCGCCACATCGCGGCCGTTGATATCGAGGTTGGGGCCGGACCAGCGGACCGGGAACACGTCTACCACGTTCCAGCTCGCGACCGTGGCGCCCTCCGTGTCGAGGACCCGGATCTCCGCCGTGTGACCAGCGGCGGGGCCCTTCGCCTTGGAGATCCACGCGGCCACCTGGGCCGAGAGGGGGTTGAGGGTGCGGGTCAGCTTGATGTTGCTGTACTTGGTCCGGCCGGGCAGCCGATGCACGAAGGCGTTGAGGCCGCCCTCCTTGTACTCGTGCACCTCCCACTCGACCACGAGCCCCTCGCACTTGGTCCAGAAGCCGAGGTTCTCCGAGTCGATGGTGACCAGGAAGCGGAGCGCGAGCCCGGGCTCTGGGAAGGACATCAGCGCAGGTCCGCCAGCGTGCCGGCGCGCTCGCGCGCGACCAGCAGCTCGCTCGACAGGCTGCGACGCAGCCGGGGATAGAGGCGTCGGACCATCTCATCGAGGTCCCGCTCGGGCATGGGTCCGGCTCCGCCGGACGTGCCGGCGGGGGCTGCGCTCGAGGAGACGGTGGCACCGTCGGCGGGTCGCGCCATCGACTCGGGTGTGGCCGGCGTTGCCGGCTCGTCCTCGGCTGTGGCCTCATCGCTCGCGTCGCGCAGCACGGACTGGTGCGTGGGTGACCCCTGACCGCCGCCGCGGGCGATCGCGACCGGGTCGTGAGCCGAGGCAACGAATGCGGCCGACGTCCGCGCCAGGACGAGGTCGGGCGCCGCGGCCGGGCCGCTCGACGCCGTCGCGGATCGTCCACCGCCCGGCTCGGCACCGACCGGCGGGCGCGCGATCCGCTGCAGTGGTGCTCCCACGGGTGACGAGGTGCCGTTCCCGGTCCGAGCCGTGACGGCGCCTGCAACGGTGCCGCCGGGGACCACTCGCGCGCCCTGCCCCACCGCCGCGCGCTGGGCGACGCGATGGCCGGCGGGGTGCGTCGCGCCGGCGTGGGCCGACGTGCTCGCCGACGCGGTCTCCATGGGCGACCCGCGCACGGTGCCGGGCGATGGCAGGGTCGGCCGGATGGCCGCGACGGACGCGATGGAAGCCGCTCCCAGGAGCGGGGCGACCACATCCGACGTCTCACCTGACGCATCGACCGACGGTGCGCCGGAGCGCTGCACGACGGCCGAGAGGCCCGCGGCGTCGGTGCCGGGTACGACCCGTGCCAGCACGAGCCCGCCAGGGATGACGGATGCCTGCTCCTCGCGAGCCGCGGCCGTGCCGACCGACTCGCCGCCGAGCGTGGTCGTCAGCCCGCCCACGAGGGGTGCGTCGTCCGCGGCGTGGTCGTGCCCGCCCGCGTCGGGGGATGGATGACGCTGGATGGGCGTGGACGTCGGCGCCACCGTGGGTGTGTGCCGTCCAGGCCGAGCGTGTCCCGGTCGCCGTTCGCCGGGCGGACCTGCGAGCTCTAGCC
>JBEVIK010000003.1:0-11413 GCA_040510715.1 Candidatus Limnocylindrales bacterium | reverse complement strand
TCACGCTGGATCTCGCGGGCGCTCACCGGCCCGACGGCCGCCAGCATCGTCGTCGCGGCCAGCGCCGCGCTCCCAAGGAGCATCCGAATGGGCTTCGTCACGATCCGTCCTCCGTGATCTCGGGTCGACCCTGCGTCGCCCGTGGTCCCTATCGCGGGGAACGTCGCGAACGAGGCGCGTGGATCGCGGCTGAGGCAACGTAGGGCGGATCGTCACCCGGCTGTAGCGCATAGGCTCCGGCTCGTCAGTAACGTGATATCCCGGCCGGTCTCGCTGGCCGCGCCGGCACCGATGCCTACTCCTGCTCGACCAGGATCAGCATCAGGAGGGAGAAGATCACCAGCGCGGGGACCAGGATCACCGCGATGACCACGAGACCGAGCTCGAACATGGCGACCACCGAAGCTCCTGCCGTCGACGGTCCCGGATCGCGGGCCTGGATCCTCCGCCTCGCGATGTCACCGCGGGCTTGCGATCACGGCGGATCCGTTGCAGGTTGATGACGCATGGTCCCGGGGTGTGGATAAAGTCCCGTGCTGCCGTGGGCACCCCGCGCCAGGCGTGACAGGAGCGGAGCATCGCCCGGGACGCTACGCTCCGCCGCGGACGCGCGTGCCCGGCCCAGGGCGATGCGACGGAGGGGTCAGATGACGACCCGCGAAGGAGTCGAGACGACCGACGAGTCCGAGTTCCAGCGCGCGTCGGCAGAGTTCATGCGACGCCTCGAGGCCGTGGGTTCGGTCGAGCTCAGGAAGGCGGCGCTCCCACCTGGCGATCCCGACCGTACGGAGCTCGCTCACCGCGTCGAGGCGCTGACCATCGAGCTCCTCACGTGGAGCAGGTACCAGTCGCGACTCGCCGAGACCCAGGCCCACGACCTGCCGGAGCCGAGGTCGCCACAGGTGGTGCTCGATGAGTGGCGTTCTGCCGTCCGCCGCCTCGAGGAGTCGAGCGTCGCCACGAACACACATGCGGACGAGGTCGCCCGGCTCCATGGGGAGTACCAGCGGGCGATCGAGCAGCGAGACTGAGCCAGCGCTCGATCGCGATGGGATGTGCAGGGCCCCCCGCGCCGCCGTTGTGTTCCTGAAACCGCCCAACGCGGACCATCCGCCCCATCGCCGGGGAGGTGACGCCCCGCGAGGAAGGGGTCGAGGATGGGAATCATCGGACTACTCGTGGCAGTGATCTTGCTCATCATCCTGCTTCGGTTGATCGCATGAGCGGCTACCCGAGGCCCGAGGTGGAGGTCCACTCCATGGCCTACACGCCTGATCCCACCTACCCGCCGTCGGCGGAACCCCTGCCACCACCCGTCGCGCCAGCCCCGGTCGCCACGCCGCCGACGCTGGCTGCGGCACCGGCCGACCTCCAGCAGCTGCGCTGGGGTCCCATCTGGGCGGGTCTCCTGATGGCGCTCGGGGTGTTCTTCCTGCTCAGCCTCGCGGCGATCGCCACCGGCCTCCAGGCCGCGCCGGGAGCACCGGACGAGGACCTCGGCATCGTCGCGATCATCGCCACGAGCGTGATCGCGCTGGTTGCCTTCTTCCTCGGCGGATTCGTCTCGGCGTGGTCTGCCGGCCTCGCGGACCCAGGCAGGGCGATGTTGAACGGGTTCCTCGTATGGACCCTGTGGCTCGCGATCGTGATCCTGCTCGCGGCGTTCGGGCTGGGGGCGATCGTCGGCGCCATGGGCGACCTGTTCGGCGAGGTCGCCATCACTGGTCCGGATGTGGACCCGGCGGAGCTCGTGGACATCCTGCGGTCGAGCGCGTGGCAGACGCTACTCGCCCTGGGTCTGACTGCGGCAGCCTCGACCCTGGGCGGCTCGGTGGGTGCGCGCGAGGAGCTGCGCGGTCGCTGGCGGCCGATGCGATGACCGCGGAGCCGCGTCGGAACCCGCACGCCGAGGTGCCCAAGGACCGGGATGGTCGCGCCGACGACCGGTTCGATGGAACGGACAGCGGTCCGGACGGGTGGGACACGCCGTATCCTCCGGTCGACCCCGATCTCGACCCGGTGGCGGGCCTGGCCGAACGCGAGGGTTCCCAGGGGCCCGAACGACGCGCGCCCCGATCGGGCACGCAGACCGAGCGACGACCCACCAGGGCCGTGGACGGGGATTCGTACGAGACCGATGGCCCCGACGAGCCCGGGGACACGCCCCAGCGCTGACCCTGGCCTGACACAGCGGCAGCCAGGCCCCAGGGGGTCATCCCGGGATGACCCCCGGCTGCGAAGGGTGGCCACGGGGTGGTCAGGGCCGCAATGCATCCGCAAGGTCGACCCCCCTAGCCGCAATGCGATCGTGAGGCGCACCGTCCGGGACCTCGATCAGGCTTGCACGCCGAATGGGTGGCGCCCAGGCTACCCGTCCCCGGAGGCGGGTGGATGGTCGTGCCTGACATGAGCGGAGCGGTGGGTCCGGGAGGGTTCGCACGGGCCCAGACGCGCTCGATCCCGTGCGTGACGATCCCCTCGGACGACATCACATTCCGCGAGCATGTGAACAGGCTCGCGTCGCGCCATCCCGGTGGCAGCCCGGAGGCGCTCGAGGCCCGGCTCCGAAAGCTGTTCCCTCGCGCCGTCGTGCGGGCCCGTGAGCTCTCATCGGAGCCAGAGGTCTGGTATGTCTACCGCGAGGGCGCCTGGCGCCCGTCGAGCGGGCCGTGGTGGACCGCGCCGCTCGTGCCCCACCTGATCCTCGGCCAGGATGGCTGGGTCCACCACGCGAACCAGGCGGCACTCAGCCTGCTCGGCATCGATGACGCGAAGGCGCATCACTACACCGACTTCCTGCCGCCGGGTGCGTCCGAGGACGCCACCCACCTGTTCGACATGGTCGGCATGGGCCATGTGCTCGCTGCCACCCTGCTGCTTCGACCGGTGGGTGGCGATCTCATCGCCTGCGACGTGCGAGCCGAGCCGGTGGCCGACGGCTTCGGTGCATGGCTCCGACTGGCCGCAGAGGTCGATGTCGGGCCCCAGCCCGATCCCATCGCGTTACCTGAGCTCGCCACGCTGCCGGAGGACGACTCGGTGTTCCGCGGATACGTCACGCGGCAGCTCGCCGCCATGGCCGACCCGTCGCCCGACAACCTCGGCCTGCGGCTCAGGCGCCTGTTCCCGCACGCCCTCGTCACCCAGGAGGCACCCGATCGCTGGGTCGCGGACCGTGACGGAGGGACCAGGCATGCAGATGCGACTCGGTGGTGGACCGACCCAGCGCTGCCACGCGTCCGATTCGACGACCGTGGTCTCATCCTCGAAGCCAACAAGGCCGCCAGCGACCTCCTTGGCCAGGAGCTGGCAGGCCATCACTGGCAGGAGTTCGTCACGCCCGGCTCGCAGGACCAGGTCCAGCCGGTGATCGACCTCCTGCGCGATGCCGGTGAGGTCGTGTCCCGCTTCCGGCTGCCCCTCGCTGACGGCCACCTGGTGGAGATCGACACCCACACCCACGGGGTCGGCGACGACTACGAGACCACGATGCGGGTGTCCGACCCGGACTGATCCGGCCGCGGTCATGGTCCTCACGGCGGCGGCCCTGACGTGCGTCGCGGCGGCCGTGACCTCGATCCTCACCCTGCTCTACTACATCTCGCTCGCAGGTCGACGCGGGTGAGGCCGATGCGATACGGGTGGCCCTTGCGGGCCCACGGGTCCGGCGCTATCCTCCCGCCACCGATGGACACCTTGATGCCGCGACGAGCCTGTTGTCCGTGTTGTCGTCAGCGGCCCCGCCGTGTGGAGGATGGGGTCTGAGGTCCACGGTGCGCTGAGCGCGATCGCTCGCGAGTGACGGGGACCGACGACCGGTCCCGGGGCCGCTGTCCGGATACGGACGGCGGCCGTTCCATCTCCACGGACCCGGCGGAGGGTCGCTTTCGCCGATCGGCCCTGCGGGGCCCGACAGCCGCCCGCGGCCTCGAGCCGCGACCCTGGAGATGACGATGTCCTACCTGACCCCACCCGCCCGCCA
Organism: Candidatus Limnocylindrales bacterium; assembly: GCA_040510715.1. Lineage (GTDB taxonomy): Bacteria > Chloroflexota > Limnocylindria > Limnocylindrales > CSP1-4 > JAFMJV01. The sequence goes on along the minus strand of JBEVIK010000003.1, from coordinate 7,431 downwards.
GATCGATCCCCGCGGCCAGCGCTTCGGCGCCGGTGTCTCCGCCGTGATCCTCGTCGCCGCCTTCGTGGCCGGCCTGCCGTGGATCGCCGTGCTCGTGGGGATCGACCTCGCGCTGTCCTCCGCGTTCGGCACCCGCTGGTTCCTGCCCAGCCGGCCCTGGCCGTTCATCCGGCGGGTGTTGCGGTTGGGTCCCGTGGAGCTCGAGCACGAGTACCCGCCGCGGTTCGCGCAGGCGCTCGGCGCGACGTTCCTGGGCCTCGCGGCCATCGCATTCCTGCTCGGAGGCGACACCCTCGGCTGGCTGCTCACGGGCGCCGTCGCGGCGCTCCAGACCCTGCTGGCCGTGACCGGCATCTGCGTCGGGTGCCGGCTCTACTTCCTGCGATGGTGGGTGCCGTCCGTGTTCGCCCAGCTGTTCCGGCGGTCCGACGAGCGTCAGCGCATCGCCGTCCCCAAGCTCGTCCGGGTGGACTGAGCCGGCACCCCCCCGCGGCCGGGACGGACCGCTCGCTGGGGATCACACGGGCATCCTCGGTGCGCCGAGGCCACCGCATCGTCGGAGGGCGGCGCCGCGCTCCCTGATCGCCTACGATGCGGGGAGATGCCCCGGCACGCCTCGCACCGCCGACGATGATCCGGACACCGGACCAGCGCCTTCGCGTGTTCGTCAGCTCCACCCTGGGTGAGCTCGCCGAGGAACGTGGCGCGGTCAAGCGCGCCATCACGTCCGTGGGCCTGACCCCGGTGATGTTCGAGCTGGGCGCGCGACCCCATCCGCCCCAGGAGCTGTACCGCGCGTACCTCGCCCAGTCGGACATCTTCGTCGCCATCTACTGGGAGCGATACGGCTGGGTCGGTCCCGGGATGTCCATCTCCGGGCTCGAGGATGAGTTCCGCCTGTCGGACGGGATGCCCCGCCTGCTGTACCTCAAGGCTCCGGCACCCGGCCGTGAGCCCGGCCTCATGGCGATGATCGACGAGATCAAGGCGAAGGGCTCCGACGCCTACAGATCCTTCGGCTCGACGCGCGAGCTCGGTCGCCTGGTGCGCGACGACCTCGTGGTGCTGCTGAGCGAGCGGTTCGCGGCGGCGGCCGTGGCACCGCCGCCGGGTCACGCGGCGGCCGACTCGCCGGCCCCGGTGAGGCCTGCGCGGATCCTGCCCTCACCCTCCACGACGCTCATCGGCCGCGAGCAGGACATCGACGCCGTGCTCCGGCTCCTGCGGACCGACGGGACGCGACTGGTGACGCTGACCGGGTCCGGTGGCGTGGGCAAGACACGCCTTGCCATCGCGGTCGCCGAGCGCGCGACGGACCATCACCAGGGATCCGTCACGTTCGTGCCGCTCGCAGCCGTGACCGATCCGGCGTCGGTGATCCCCGCGGTCGCGTCCGCGATGGGCGCCCAGGTCGACGCCGGCGCCGATGCACTGGAGGCGATCGCGGACCGCGTCGGGGACACGACGCACCTGCTGGTGCTGGACAACCTGGAGCAGGTGGTCAGCGCCGCGCCGCTGCTCGATGAGCTGCTCATGCGCTGCCCGGGCCTCGTCCTGCTCGTCACCAGCCGAACGGCACTCCGCATCCGCGCCGAGCGGGAGTACGGCGTCTCGGGGCTCCTGGTGCCCGCGACCCCCGACGCGGCCTCCCCCGAGGAGCTCGTGTCCCTCCCAGCGGTGCGGCTGTTCGTCGACCGCGCCACGGCGGTCCGAAGGGACTTCGTCCTGACCGAGCAGAACATCTCCGCCGTGGTGGCCATCTGCCGCCGGCTCGACGGCCTGCCGCTGGCCATCGAGCTCGCGGCCGCCCGTGTCCGGCTGCTGGACCCTACAGCGCTCCAGGCCCGGCTCGATACCAGCCTCGACGCGCTGGGTCCCGGGCCGGTCGACCTGCCCGAGCGACAGCGGACGCTCCGGGGCACGGTCGAGTGGAGCGTCGGGCTGCTCGACGACGATGAGCGCGACATGTTCGACCGGATGAGCGTGTTCGTGGATGGTTGGACCCTCGACGCCGCGGCCGCGGTCACCGGTCTCTCGGAGGACCGCGTCCTCGACCTGCTCGACGCGCTCGCCGGGCACAGCCTCATGGTCATCGACGCATCGGGTCCGGTCACGCGCTTCGGGATGCTCGAGACGATCCGAGCGGTGTCCGCCGAGCGGCTCGCGGGGCGCGCCGACCGAGCGGATGTCGAACGTCGTCACGCCGTGTTCTACCGGCAGCTCGGCGACTCGGCCGACCGAGCCGATGCCGCGCGGGGCGACTGGGGCGACACGCTCCGACCGGACGAGGGGAACCTCGCCAAGGCCATCCGCTGGCACCTCGCGAACGACATCACGCCCTTGCCGCACCTGTTCCGGACCCTGTGGTTCTTCTGGCAGCTCCGCGACTACCTGCCGCCGGCGCGCGGCTGGATCCGGGAGCTGGTGGCGCGCCGCGACGAGCTCGACGACCTTGGCCGCGCGGAGCTCTACGTCAGCGCAGCCGTCACGGCGGCGGAGGTGGGCGACGACGATGCGGCACGGAGCGCGCTCCGGGGCATCGAGGAGCTGGGGCCGCGGGTGGGCGATCGATCGCTCGTCAGCGGTGCCCGCCTGGCGGCGTCCTGGGTGCTGCCCATGGACGGCGACATGGAGGCCGCCCTGGCTGCCGCGACGGAGGCTCGCGACGGCTTCCGTGCCCTGCACGAGCCGTTCGAGGGATGGGCCACGTTCTCCGTCGGGCTGCTCCAGCTCGTGATGGGGGAGCTGGACGAGGCGGCCCGGTCGCTGCGGGAGGCAGAGGCCCTGGGTGCCCGGTTCGGCAACAGCTGGCTGGAGTCCGCCTCACGTGCCCAGCTCGCGAGCTGCGCGGTGCGGGCCGGGCGGCTCGAGGAGGCGCGCTCGTACCTCGCGGCCTCGGTCCGGCTCGATCGGGGCGCGGAGCCGAGCATCCAGGCCATCACCTTCGGGCTCGTCGCGCATGCGCGACTCGCCCTCGCCGAGGGGGATGCCACCCGGGCGGCTCGCTCGTTCGGTGCCGCACAGGCGCTGCGGACCCGCGCGGGTTCCGTGACGTGGCCGATGTTGCGCCAGGACGATGCGGCATTGGTGGCGACGCTCACGTCGGAGCTGGGTGATGCCGGCTTCGAGCGCGCCGTGGCGCTCGGCGGCGAGATCACGCGCCGCGAAGCGATCACCCTCCTGGGCGACCTCGCGACCAGCCCCGACCGGATCTGACCGACGCACCGCGGCTCCCCTGACCATCGGGGCATGTGCTCCGCCTCGAGCGGGAGCGCACCATCGGCGCAGGGCCAACGACCGCATGCGCGTGTCCCGGGCCCACGTTCGAGGCGATCATGACGACCGTCGAAGCTACGACCGACACCCCGATCGCCAGCACGCCCGAGACGGCGAGCGCGAAGCGGGAACACCGCCTGGTGCTCGGCGCTCGCACCGCACTGATCATGCTGCTCATCGCGGGCGTCGCGCTGTTCGGGATCGGCGTCGCCGCGCTGCTCCTGGTGGACCCGCCGGAGGTGGACGGATGGCTCCGGAGCCTCTTCGGCACCGTGTTCGGCTACATGGCCATCGCCATCGGTGCGATCGTCGGCGTCCCGGCACTGGTGGGCGTATGGGCGATGGCCGGTGCCAATGCCGAGGGAGCGACCCCTGCGCTGTCGAGGAACGTCCAGCGGCTCATGGGCGGCATCGCCATCGCGACGCTGGTCCTCGCGGCGCTCGTGGTGCTCGTCGCGGGGAGCGAGCTTCGACTCCTCGACCTCGCGCTCATCGGGATCATGGCGCTGCCGACCCTCGGCCTCGCAGGGGCCGTGCGCTTCTCGCCCCACAAGGGCCGGGCCATCGTGTCGGCGTTGGCGCTGCTGGTGATCGCCGCCGGCATCTGCTGGCTGATGTTCCGGGCCTGGCAGCTGGTCCAGCGCTGACGGGCGGCCTCGGGCGTGCGGGGCCTCAGCGCGCCGCGAACGCTCGCTGGCAGGCCGCCTTCCAGGTCTCGTCCATGTGCTCGTAGTCGCGGAGCCGCTCCTCGGGGATGGCGCGCTTGACCGCCTCGAGGTTCGCGCCGCACCAGTCGTCCTCCTCCTGGCTCAGGCCACCGCAGCCGACGAGCAGGAGCACGAGGGCGAGCAGGAAGCCCGTGGTCCGGGTGGTCGCTGGTCTCACGCAGCCGAGGATAGTCCCAAGCCCGCGACGGGCTCAGGGGGTCTCGGGTCGTGCGGTCGTGCCAGTCGTATCGATGTCGGCAGGCTGACCGGAGTCCGCTCGACGGGCCTCCGCCTCGCGGTGTGCCTGGTCACCTGCCTCATCGACGTCCGCGTCATCCGGATCGGGGACCCGACCCAGCGACTGGCCGGGCTCCCTCGGCTCCAGGTCGGTCTTGCCACCGTAGGCGGTCGGCAGCTCGTCCGTACGTTCTCGCTGCGGCGGGTCGTAGCGCCCCTTCTCGATGTCGCTCATGTCAGCGGGTCCTCTGGGTGCTCGTGGTGTCGGAGAGATCGGCGTCGTGGAGTGACATCGTTGACGGAGCCCCCGGATCGATGTCGGTCCCCGGGGATACGCGATCACCATGGATCTCGCCCTGCCAGGAGCCGGTCGGCGTCCTCCGGGCTTCGATGAACTCGCGGAACCGCTCGAGGTCTCCGCCGACACGCCGGTCAAGGAAACCAAGGCGGTCGCCCACTTCCTCGACGACGCCCTCCGGGTCCGCGTCGATGACGAGGCAGATCTCCGTGCGGTCCGGCGAGAGTGCCTGGAACGTCACGGCGCCACCGTTCTCCGCGCCTTCCGTGGCCATCCACGCGATGCGCTCATAGGGAGTCTGGTCGGTGATCCGCGCGGTCCACGTCTTGGACCGGCCACCCACCTGCGCCTCCCACGCAAGGGTGCGGTCGTCGAGTTGCGTCACCCCTGTGACGCCCTCCATGAACTCGGGGAAGCGCTCGAACTGGGTCCACTGGCCGTAGACGGCGTCGATGGGCGCGGCTACCTCGATGGTCTTCTCGATGCGGGACATGATCGGACTCCAAGCTCTGGGACGCATCCCCGCACAAGGTCGCGCACCGGATGTCACGCCCGGACCGGTCGGTGCGTTGCCGTCACTACCGATCGCGTGACAAGAGCCGCGTCAGGCTCGGGCCAATGCCATGGCGGCGCGAAGCGACGCCCATGCGACCGGGTCGGTCTCGTCGGGCGGCACGTCGTGCCAGTCCAGCGGGCCGTAGCGATGTGCCGCCTCGATCCTCGCCGCCGACATGCTCGGCGCATGCGCGGCCCATGCGACCGCAGCCCGTTCCTCGGCTGTGGCACGAGCGGCCGGGTGGAACGAGATGGTGCCGTCCTCTGCGACCAGGAGGAATCCGCCGGGGCGTCCGGCGCCGGGCAGGACATGAGCGAACTGGTGACGTGCCATTCGAGATCCTGGATGCGTGGTGACAGGCACGAGAGCATGTCGGGCGCGCACCGACGGATGTCATACCCGAAGCCGCAGCCGGCCTTGCGTTCGCGTGTCCCCGGAGCCGGGCGACCTGCCCACGCTCTGTGGCGACCCGCTGGAGCCATGGCGGCCGGTCGGAGTCGCGGGCCCGCCACTCCGCAACGCATCTGGCACGGCGCACCACGCCGCTGCGACCCGGACACACGGGCGTGTTCCGTAGGGTGTCTCTCGAGGGGACGAGACAGTAGTCGGAGGAGCACGCCATGCCAGAGTCCAAGGTCGGGGACGAGTTCGTCACCCACGAGTTCGACGAGGCCATCGCCGTCCAGCGCGGCATCGTCGATGCCGAGACGGCGCTCGCAAAGAGCCACCCGCACTCGGAGTCGAGGACGGCCATCGCGGCCATCCTCAAGGATGACAAGGGCTTCCTCAAGGAGCTCGAGCGGCTGGGCAGGCAGAAGGGGGCCACGGGCAAGGTCGAGGATGTCGCGGAGGGCCTCACCGAGCTCCTTGAGTCCATGGTCGAGAAGGCAGGCGAGGCACCCAGCGAGGCCTACGAGGCACACGCGGTGCTGCTCAACGCCAAGCGCAAGCAGCAGGATTCCGCGGGCGGCATGCTGCGTATCGCGCGAGCGCTCAAGGACACCGAGGCCCGTGATGCCGCGCAGGCGTTCGAGAAGGCCCAGAAGGCGAGCTCCGACCAGCTCGCAGGCCTGCTGGCTGACTTCGCGGTGGTCATCGCCACCGCCGAGACGAAGGCCCAGGCCATGGAGCCACGAGGCGGCGGGACTCGCGCTTCGCGATGACGCTGCCGCGACCGGCCGAGGCTCCCTGCTGAGCCTCGGCCTCGCTCGCTGGTGAGCGGCGTTGCGCCAGCTCGTGCTGGACGTCGACGCCGCTCATCGAGCGGTTCCGTCGTCGATGCCCGCTTGCCCGTGTAAGGCACTTGGCACACCCTCGCGCGGTCGCGTGGTGTGCCGGTCGAGCTGATCACCGTACCCTGCCTGGAGGGGGGTTCGTGGTCATGATGGACCGGGAGCACGACACGGTGGTCGCCCGACTGCGCGGCGAATGGCAGGCGGCCGGCAGGGATACGTTCGCCGCACGGGACGTCGCCCGTCGCGCCATCCTCGCGCTCGAGGCGGCCCGATCGGCGGGGCAGGCTGCGGCCGAGACGGCCCGATCCGCACAGGCCGCGTTCTCGGCTGCCCAGGCCGCGCAGGAGGCAGCGCGCCGCGCGCACCGGACGGCCGACGAGGCGGCCGAGGCCGCGCTGCTCGCGGAGACGACCGCGGAGGGGGACGTGGTCCGGGCCGACCAGGCGGTGGTCGCCGCCGAGACGGCCGAGTCCACCCTCGCTGCCCGGCTTCGTGCGATCGGGGACGCCGGCGCGACCAGGGTCGATGGCGCTTGACGCGCTGCCCACGTGGCAGGACGAGGACCTCCTGGTCGTGGTCGAGACGCCGCGTGGATCGCGCGTCAAGCTCGCCTACGCGCCGAAGTGGGGCACGTTCGTGGTCAAGCGCATCCTGCCCGCGGGCATGATCTTCCCCTATGACTTCGGCTTCGTGCCCGGCACCATCGCGGAGGATGGCGATCCGCTCGATGTGCTCGTGCTCATCGATGGCGCCGTGCCGTCGGGCTCGGTCGTGATGACACGCCTTGTGGGAGTCATCGAGGCGGAGCAGCGCGAGGGGGATGGCGCATGGGCCCGGAACGACCGGCTCCTCGGCATCGCGTCGTGCGCGGATGCGCAGCGATCGATCACGGACCTTCGCGACCTCGATCGAGGGTTGCTGGCCGAGATCGAGGCGTTCTTCGTCCAGTACCACCGCGTGCACGGTCGGGAGTTCCGGCCGATCCACCGCCGGGGGAGCGCTGTCGCACGCGCTCTCGTCGGTGCGAGCGTCCGAGCCCGCGCCGCTACATAGGTCGTCCATCCCAGGCCGGTCACGTTCCGGTCGCCGATGGCACGTCGCAGCATGGACAGGCCCGCGTCG
>JBEVIK010000002.1:0-9182 GCA_040510715.1 Candidatus Limnocylindrales bacterium | reverse complement strand
AGCTCGGTGAGCCCGTAGGAGCGCAGCGCATCCTGCGCCTGGACCTCGAACAGGACGCGACCGTCCGGCCAGTAGACGACCGCACGCTGCCACGGATCGCCATCGAGGAACGGCTGGATGCCCGCGTCGCCATCGGTGGCGTTGATCTCCACGATCAGGCTCGCCTCCTTGAGCGGCACGGGCGACGGCGACTGCGCCGCTGCGGTGATCGGGCTGCACAAGGCAGCGGCCGCCAGCAGTGCCATGGATGTGCGTCGCATGGGTTGGGTCCTCCGTGTATCCGAGACCGACCGAGGGACCCTAGGCGGGCGCGCCTGACGGGGGGCTGAATCCGCCTGAACACCCGTTCAGCCACCGTTCAGCCCCGCGCGGCATCATGCGCGCAGCAGGTCCCGGCAGCCAGCGGAGGGTCCGATGCGCGTGCTCATCGTGGAGGACGAGACCCGGCTCGCGGCCGGGCTCCGGATGGGTCTCGAAGCGGAGGGGTTCGCGGTCGACGTGGCCGCGAGCGGTGTCGACGGCCTGTGGCTGGCGCGCGAGGTCGCATACGACGCGATCGTCCTGGACATCCTGCTGCCCGGCATGAACGGGTACGCGGTGTGCGAGGCGCTCCGCAAGGCAGGCACCTGGACCCCGATCCTGATGCTGACGGCCAAGGACGGCGAGTGGGACGAGGTCGAAGGCCTCGATACCGGCGCCGACGACTACCTGACCAAGCCGTTCTCCTACCCCGTGCTCCTGGCACACGTGCGTGCGCTCATCCGCCGGGGCGCCCAGGAGCGACCGAGCGTGCTCGAAGCGGGTGACCTTCGGCTCGACCCTGCCGTTCGCAGGGTCTGGCGGGGCGACGTCCGGGTCGCGCTCACAGCGCGCGAGCTGTCGCTCCTCGAGTACCTCCTGCGCAACCGGGGCGTGGTGCTCAGCAAGCGCGACATCCTCGATCACGTGTGGGACGACGATTTCGAGGGCGACCCCAACATCGTCGAGGTCTACGTGACGCACCTGCGCAACAAGCTCGACCGACCCTACGGCCGACGGGCGATCGAGACCGTGCGGGGCGCGGGGTACCGGCTCGCACCCGATGGTGGCTGACAGGCGCCGCTCGCAGCTCCGGAGAGCATTGGCGAGCGTTCGGGTCCGGGCCACGCTCGGAGGCATCGTGGTAGGCGCGATCGCGCTCTCGGTGGCATCGGTCGCACTGGTCGTGGGCCTTCGATTCTGGCTCACGGCCGACCTGGTCGCCTCGCTCCGCCAGCTCGAGAGCGAGATCGCTACCCAGATCCGCGCGACCGACGATCCGGCGGGCATCCAGCTGCGAGCTGGCGACGAGCAGGTGGTGCAGGTCATCGGGTCGAGCGGCCGTATCCTCGCCGCGAGCCCGGATGGAGCGAGCGAGCCGGCTATCCCCAGCGCGCGGCGTGGGACCGAGCCGGTCGAGGTCACGCTCGTGGTGGACGGCGAGGCCGGTCCGTACGTCGCGCTCGGATCGATCGTCACCACAGCGACCGGTGATCCGGTCACGCTCATCGTGGCGCGTCCGATGGATGACGTGATCGAGACGATCCAGGCGCTCGCAGGCCTGCTGTGGTGGGGTGTGCCGATCCTGCTGGTCGTGGTCGGCATGTCGACATGGTGGGTCGTCGGACATGCCCTGCGACCCGTGGACTCGATGCGACGGGAGGTGGATGCGATCGGCACCAGCGCCCTCGATCGCCGTGTGCAGGTGCCCGGGACCGGCGACGAGATCGCTCGGCTCGCGTCGACCATGAACCGGATGCTGGACCGGCTCGAGGACGCCCGGCAGCGCGAGCGTCGGTTCGTCTCCGACGCCTCGCACGAGCTACGCTCACCGGTCGCCAGCATCCGCCAGCACGCAGAGGTCGCGGCGGCACACCCGGAGGCGGTCTCGTCCGGCGACCTCGCGGAGACCGTCCTCGCGGAGGGCCTGCGGCTCCAGCACCTGGTGGACGGCCTGCTGCTCCTGGCTCGTGCGGACGAGCAGGCGATCCGAGTCGACGCCACGCCCGTGGACCTGGACGACATCGTGCTCGATGCCGTCCGCCGACTGCGCAGCGATCCGCGTCTCAGCGTGGACGGCACAGGCATCAGTGCCGCTCGCGTGCGGGGGCAGCGGGCACTCCTGGTCCGGCTCGTCGATAACCTGACCGACAATGCCTCGCGGTTCGCCCGGTCACGAGTGGCCGTTGCGCTTTCGGCGGACGGCGCCGGCTGGGCCGTGCTGCGGGTCGAGGACGATGGACCGGGCATCGCCGCGCCCGATCGCGAGCGCGTGTTCGAGCGCTTCGTGCGGCTCGATGAGGGTCGCGCGCAGGGTGCCGGTGGGTCCGGACTCGGCCTCGCCATCGCCCGAGAGGTCGCCATGGGCCACGGTGGCTCGATCACGATCACGGGGTCGTCGCTGGGCGGCGCCCGGTTCGAGGTGCGCCTGCCTACGTCCGCGGGGTGACGTCGGGGGGCCCCACGTCAGGTTCCTGGTCAGGTCTCCGAGGCGAGGCTCGAGCTCGGCGACCAGGTCGCGTCGGAGGGCGCCTCGTCGTCGCTCGATGGCCTGCGGATGGCGATGAACGCCCACACCGCCGCGCCGACCGCGAGCACGGCGCTCACGATGGCGACCGTCTGCATGCTCGACACGAACGAGTCGCGGGCTACGGCCAGGAGCGCATCCCCCAGTGCCTGGGGCAGCTGCGCAGCGGCCTCGACGGCACCGCCAAGGGTGTCCCGCGCCGCATCCAGGATGTCTCCGGGGACGCCAGCGGGTGCCTCACCCAGCATCGCGCTCCGATACGTTGCCACCCCGATGCTGCCCAGGAGGGCGATCCCCAGCGAGCCGCCGAGCTCCGTGGCGGTCTCGGAGATACCGGACGCCGCGCCCGCCTTCTCGGGTGGTGCCGACCCGACGACCAGCTCCGTGGTCAGGCCGAACACCGGGCCGAGGCCGAACGAGATGACCACCGAGGCGACCACCACGGGCACCAGGCCGTCCATGGACGTGCTCGCGGTGGCGAGGATGGCGAGACCGACGGCCGTGAGCGCGAACCCGGTCGCGATGATGCGCTCCGGTCCGAAGTGGCGCTGGAGCCAGGGCACGGAGTTGGAGGCGATGATGAACGCGATGGCCGAGGGGACCGACCAGACGCCCGCCTCGAGCGGCGACATGCCGAGCACGAGCTGCAGGTACTGGGCCACGAACAGGAAGTAGCCCACCATCACGAACACGGTCATGAAGTTGACCGAAAGCGCGGCGCTGAAGGCGCGGCCGCGCAGCAGCCGCAGGTCGATCATCGGCTCGGCGAGGCGCAGCTGGCGGCGTACCCAGACGGCACCCACGGCGACGCCCAGGATGATGGAGCCGATGGCGAGAGGCCCGAGGCCGCCCTGGGCGATCTCCTTGAGCCCGAAGATGACGGCGAGGACGGCCACCAGCGACATGAGCGCGCTGGGCAGGTCCAGCCGGCCGGCGTTGGGATCACGGTACTCGGGCAGCACGATGGGCCCGACGACGAGCAGCAGGATGACCACCGGGATGGCCAGCAGGAACACGGCGCCCCACCAGAAATGCTCCAGGATGAAGCCGCCCGCGAGCGGACCGACGGCACTGCCCGCCGAGAACGCGGACACCCAGACCGCGATGGCGCGCGAGCGCTGCGCTGGGTCCTCGAACATGCTGAACAGGAGCGACAGCGTGGACGGGGCGAGCGTGGCCCCGGCGATGCCCAGCAGCGCGCGGCTCAGGATGAGCATCTCGGCGCTGGTGCTGAACGCGCACAGCAGGCTGGCGACGCCGAACGCCGCCGAGCCGATGAGCAGCAGCCTGCGCCGGCCGATGCGGTCGCCCAGGGTGCCCATGGTGATGAGGAACCCGGCCACCATGAAGCCGTAGATGTCGATGATCCAGAGCAGCTGCGAGCTGGTCGGCTGGAGGTCCGCTGACATCGCGGGCACGGCGAGATGCAGGACCGTGAGGTCCATGATGTACATGAGGCAGGCCAGCGCGAGCACGGACAGCCCGACCCAGTCGCGGGTCGTTGCCCTGCGGGGCGCAGTGATGTCAGGGGTCACGTTCATGGGGCTCCGGGTCCTGAGGTGCGGGGTCCGTGCGTCTGGGACCGATATCCATCAGACCACGGTGTCGCGCCGGATCCATCGGTCACCGGAGCCGTTCGCGACGGGACGATCGTCCCATCTCCCTGCCGGCGCGGCGGCCGGCTCGGGTCAGCTCGCGAGGGCCTGGTCCAGGTCCGCGATGAGGTCCTCCACCGTCTCGAGCCCTACCGAGAGGCGGATGACGTCGTTGCCGGCACCCGCCTCGGTGCGCTGCTCGTCGGTGAGCTGGCGGTGGGTCGTCGAGGCGGGATGGATGATGAGGCTCCGGGTATCGCCCACGTTGGCGAGGTGGGACCACAGGTTGACCCCCTCCACCAGCCGGATGCCGGCCTCGAAGCCACCTTTCAGGCCGAACGTGAACACCGAGCCGAACCCGCCGCCAAGGTACTTGCGCCCGAGCGCGTGCGACTCGTGGCCATCGAGGCCCGCGTAGGAGACCCACGCGATCGCGGGGTGCGCCTGGAGGTATCGCGCCACGGCGAGCGCGTTCTCGCCGTGACGGGCGATTCGCAGCGGCAGCGTCTCGATGCCCGTCAGGATGTTGAACGCGTTGGTCGGCGACAGCGCGGGCCCGAGGTCGCGCAGTGCCACCGCGCGCGCCTTCATGGAGAACCCGAAGTCGCCGAAGGTCTCGTGGAAGATGAGGTCGTGGTAGGCCGGGTCCGGTGTCGTGAGCCCGGGGAACTTGTCGGATGCGCTCCAATCGAAGCGGCCCGACTCCACCACGATGCCGCCCATCGATGTCCCGTGCCCGCCCAGGAACTTGGTCATGGAGTGGACCACGATGTCCGCGCCCCACTCGAACGGGCGGCACAGCACCGGCGTCGCGAGCGTGTTGTCCACGACCAGCGGGATGCCGTGCTCCTGCGCGATGCGGGCGAGCATCTCGAGGTCCACGACGAGGCCGCCCGGGTTGGACAGGCTCTCCGTGAAGATGACACGCGTGCGATCGGTGATCGCGGCACGGATCGCTCCCTCGTCCCGGGGGTCGACCATCGTCGCGCCCCAGCCCAGCTTGGGGAACGTGTGGGTCAGCTGGGTCAGCGATCCGCCGTACAGGAACCGCGACGCGACGATGTGGTCGCCCGGTTCGAGCAGGGTGTAGAACGCGACCAGCTGGGCGGCATGGCCCGACGCCACGGCCACGGCGGCACGGCCGCCCTCGAGGCTCGCGACCCGCGCCTCGAGCGCCGACACGGTGGGGTTGGTGATGCGCGTGTAGATGTAGCCGAACGTGGCGAGGTCGAACAGCGTCGCGGCATGGTCGACGTCCTCGAACACGAACGCCGTGGTCTGGTAGATGGGCACGTTGCGGGCGCCCGTGACGGGCTCGGGTGGCGATCCGGCGTGGATGGCGCGCGTGGCGAGCCCGTACCGCGAGGTGTGGGCGGGGTTCGGGCCGCCCTGGCGCGTCCCGTTGCCGTTGGTCGTGCTCGCCGCCTTGACCTCGGTCATCGCGTCAGGAGCCGCTGTCGCCGGCTGCTGATGATGTCGCCCTCGATGCCGTTCCAGGCCAGCTCGCCTGACAACCTGCCGAACTCGATCTTCATGCACCGGTCCTGGATCACGGTCAGCCCGGCCGCTTCCCCGTGCGCCGCGGCCTCGGGATGGCGGATCCCCAGCTGCAGCCAGACCACCTTCGCGCCGACCTCGATGGCCGTGTCCACGATGCCCGGCACCGCGTCATGGCGCCGGAAGACATCCACGACGTCGATGGGCTCCTGGATATCGCGCAGGTCTCCCACCACGGGCACGCCCAGGATCTCCTGGCCCACGGCCATCGGGTTGACCGGGATGACGTGGTAGCCCTTGCGGGTGAGGTACTTGAACACGAACGAGCTGGGACGGATGGGGTTGGTGCTGGCGCCGACCATGGCCACGGTGCGAGAGCGGCGCAGGATGTCGGCCAGGTCCTCGTCGCGATAGCTGCCCCAGGTCCCGGGGACGGCACACGACGGGTCATCGGCGGCGTTGACGAAGGTGATGGGTGCTGTCACGGGTGCGATGGTAGCCCCTCCCGCCCCGTTCAAGCCCACCGGCGGATCGCCCAGCGCTCGAACACGCCCAGGATCGAGTCGGTCGTCTTGCCGATGATGGCGAGCAGGATGATGGCCAGGAAGATGCGGTCCACCCGCCCGTTGTTGGCGGAGTCGGTGAGCAGGAAGCCGAGACCCTGGTTCGCAGCGATGAGCTCTGCGGCGACCACGAACAGCCACGCCTGGGCGAGTGCGAGCCGGAGCCCCGAGATGACCGAGGGCAGGATCGCCGGCAGCTGGATCTGGGTGAGCAGTCGGACACCCGAGAGCCCGAAGGCCCGGCCTGCCTCGACCAAGTGGCGGTCGACGTGGCGGAGCGCGAGCGACACGGTGGTGAACACCGGGAAGAAGGCGCCGATGGCGACGAGCGTGACCTTGCTCTCCTCCCCGATCTTGAGCCAGATGATCAGCAACGGCACCCACGCCAGCGAGGGCACCGCCCGGATGGCCGCGAGGGTGGTCCCGAAGAAGCGGTCCCAGGTGCTCGAGAGGCCCGTGAGCGCGCCCAACGCGAGACCCAGGGAGGCGCCGATCGCGAAGCCCAGCAGCACGCGCTGGGCGGAGATGGCCACGAACTTGACCAGCAGGCCGCGCTCGAACAGGTCGATGGCGGCCTGACCGACCATCGCTGGCGGCGGGACCTGGACGACGCTGAACCAGCCCAGCATCGTGGTCAGCTGCCAGGCCACCAGGAGCCCGAGCGGCAGGGCCGCGGCGATGATGAGGCGCACGGAGCGCCGTGAGGTGAGCGGGGGTCCGCTCACCTTCGGCTGCCGGATCGCGGCGTCGATGAAGACCGACTCGGCTGCGCCGAGCCCGCCCTGCACCGATCCTGCGGAGGGTTCCGTCACGGGATCCGCGCGGGATCCGCGGCGGTCGCAAAGGTCGGGTTGATGAGCGATGCGAGGGCAGCGTCGATCTGCTCCTGGCTCGCCACGTCACCGGAGCCCACGAAGATGGGCCCGATCACGCCCAGCACCGCTCGCTGCGCGTCACCCGGGACGTTGTCCACGCCCAGGTTGGAGCGCTCGGCGATGACCTTGGCCGCGACCGCGGGGTCGATGCTCGCGACCTCGGCGAGGAGCGCGGCGGTCGCGTCGGGGTTGGCAAGCGCCCACTCCCGAGCCTTCTCGTACGCATCCACCACGGTCTGCGCCACGTCCGGCCGCTCGTTGATGAACGCCTCGGTAGCGTTGAGGAAGCCGTAGCTGTTGAAGCCCACGTTGCGGTACAGCAGCTTGGCGCCCGCGGTGGCCTCGGCGTTGGCCATGATCGGGTCGAGACCCGCCCACGCGTCCACCGAACCGTTCGCGAGGGCTGCCCAGCCATCGGCGTGCTGGAGGTTCTCGATGGTCACCTCCTCCAGCGGCACACCGGCCTCCTGGAGCGACTGGAGCAGGAAGAAGTAGGGGTCGGTGCCCTTGGTCGCGGCGATGTGCTTGCCCCGCAGGTCAGCGACCGAGGCGATGGTCGAGTCGGCCGGCACGACGAGCGCCGCCCACTCGGGCTGGGAGTAGATGTCGATGACCTGGATGGGGGAGCCGTTGGACCGCGCCAGCAGGGCCGCCGAGCCGGCCGTGGAGCCGACGTCGATGGCCGCCGCGCGCAGCGCCTCGTTCGCTTTGTTCGAGCCCGCGGACTGGACCCAGTTGACGCTGATGCCCTGCGGGGCCAGTGCGTTCTCCAGCAGCTGCTGATCGCGGATGACGAGCGACAGCGGGTTGTAGGTCGCGAAGTCGATGTTGAGGGTGCCGCCCTGCGTGAGCGGGTAGGGGTTGGGCGCCGCGGCTCCCGCGGATGGTGACTGCGCCAGGCCAGGGGTCGCGGCGAATGCCAGCGAGGCGACCGCGGCGCCGAGGATCACTGCGCGGGTGGTGGTCCGGAGATGCATCGGTGTATCCCTTTCGTCGTGTCGGTATCGGTCTGATGGGTGGAACGGGGGCTCAGTGGACGTGTCGGCCGACGCCCAGGCTTTCGAGGAGCTCTGCTCGCAACGAGGCGAGGACGGCCGAGCCACGGTCACGCGGCCGCTCGCCCGGGACGTCGATGACCTGTTGGATCGTCGCCCCCTCGCGTCCCGGCTCGGTGCCCAGCACGATCACCCGGTCGGCGAGGTGGAGCGCCTCCTCCACGTCGTGGGTGACCAGCAGGACCGTCGTGGGTGCCGCCGCGTGGACATCGGCCAGCAGGTCCTGCATCCGGAGACGCGTCAGTGCGTCGAGGGCCGCGAACGGCTCGTCGAGCAGGAGCACGCTCGGGTCACGGGCCAGCGCACGCGCGAGCGATGTCCGCTGTGCCATGCCGCCGGAGACCTCTCGCGGTCGGTGCCCCGCGAACCGGGTCAGCCCGACCAGCTCCAGCAGCTCCCCGACACGTGCGTCACGCACCTTCGAGGGAGTGCCGTCCGGCAGGCCGAGCCCGACGTTCGCCGAGAGCGTCCGCCACGGCAGGAGACGCGGCTCCTGGAACGCCACCGCGCAACGGCGATCGATGCCATCCACGGGCGACCCGTCGATGCGCACCCGCCCGGTCGTCGGGGTGTCGAGGCCACCCACGATGCGCAGCAGCGTGGACTTGCCACAGCCGCTCGCGCCGAGGATCGCAACGACCTCGCCCGGTGCCACGGCCAGCGTGACATCGCGCACCA
The DNA here is from genome assembly GCA_040510715.1 of Candidatus Limnocylindrales bacterium. GTDB lineage: Bacteria > Chloroflexota > Limnocylindria > Limnocylindrales > CSP1-4 > JAFMJV01. The sequence continues at coordinate 374 of JBEVIK010000002.1, read as the reverse complement.
CGAGATGGCGCTCACCGGCGGTCACCGGCTGGTTCGGGGTGGCGCGGCGCTCGAACGAGCGACACACGCCGGCCAGCTCGACCGAGTGACAGGTGCCTCGCGTGGTCTCGAGCGGGATGTCGCGGGTGAAGGGGGCGATGCCCATCGGAGCCTCCGTACGGGAGCGGACCGTTCGTTCCGGTCCCGGGAGGCTTGGCGGCTACCCTCGAGGCTTCCAGAAGACAGAAACGCCGCAGTCCTGCTGGACTGCGGCCCCGGGACCGGCTCCGGTCCCTTGTGCCCTGACGGACAAGCGACCTAGTGCCCTGTCTTCCCTCGGAGGGGCCGCCAGGGCATACACATCGCGGTACGAGCGACGGTCGCGTTCACGGCGC
>JBEVIK010000001.1:0-5174 GCA_040510715.1 Candidatus Limnocylindrales bacterium | reverse complement strand
GGCGAGGGACGCGCTCACCTCGGCGCCCACGACCTCGAGGAAGCGCGCCTTGCGACCCACCGACTCCACGAGGCTCACGAGCCCGGCACCCACGGCCAGCCCGAGCGGGACCCCCGGGTAGCCGCCCCCGCTCCCGACGTCCACGACCGATCGCACATCCACCATCCGCGCGCGGATCGGCGTGGCCGCGGACAGCGAGTCGAGCACGTGGAGTCGCATCACGTCGACGGGCTCGCGGATCGCGGTCAGGTTGACGTGGCGACCCCACGCCGCGAGCAGCCGCGCGTGCGCGTCGATGGCCTCGAGGACCGCGGGGGAGAGCTCGATGGCCATCTCCCGCAGGCCGTCAGCGAGCGCCTGGTCGGCGTCCGACCCCAGCGACGGCAGGCCGGCGGCGTCGGTCGGGAGCGGGATCCTCTCGACCGGCGACGGGCTCGGACGCATCACCGCCAGAGGGTACGACCCCGCGTGTGGGTCGATGCCCGTCTCCGGCGAAAAGGTCGCGCCGGGTGGGGAGAAGGCTGGCAGGCGGTCGTCCACGCCCACCGACATTCGCATGCCACCCGGCGCGCGGTCGATGCAGCACCCAGACCGTTCGGTCTTGGGCCGCGCCTGCGGTCCTGAACGATGGTCTCCCCTCGTCCCGCCGACACGACCGTACCCGTACTTGGTCGCGGCCACGACCCCAGGGGGTCGGGGCGGTGCAGGGACAGGAGTCTGCGCAGAGGGTCGCGCCGTGTCGATCCGTTTATCCACCGATCGCAGAAGGCGTCCCAAGTTCGTGGATAACGGACCCGGACCCGCTGGAGCGCGCCCTCAGCCCTCGGAGGTGCGCGCGGAGCGGACCGGTCGTCCCATGCTTCGCCGGACGACCTCCATGACCTCCTCAGTGTAGGCGGACGCGTCGCCGGTCCGGACCGCCGTCGCGAGGCAGCCCGCGACATGGTCCTCCATGAGCAGCAGGCTCACGGCGTCCACGGCGGCGCGCAGCGCGGTGGTCTGCTGGAGGATGTCGATGCAGTACTCGTCGCGTTCGACCATCCGCGCGATGCCCCGGACCTGCCCTTCCATGCGCGCCAGGCGACGCAGGACCTGGGCACGCTCCTTGGCGTAGCCCCGCGGTCCTTCGGGCCCGCGACGGCCGGACGTGGTGTGATCGTGCTGGTGCGCCATGGGATCCTCGAACGTGGTGCGCGCGCACGCCGTTGCGATCCAGGGACGTGGCCGCGCGACCCACAGGATAGCCCGCGTCCCCGGCGTCCCGACCGGACGGCCGGTAGACTGCCTGTCGATGGATGGCGCCGACTGGCTTCGCACCCAGTTGACCTCGTTCGGGTGCGCCGCGTGCGGTGCCCCCTACGAGCCGGGTCGGATCCGCCTCCTCGCGGAGCGTGACGGCCTGTTCTTCGTGGACCTCGCGTGCACCGCCTGCACATCGAGGGCGGTCGCCATCGTCACCGTCGAGACCGACGACGACGACGAGCTGCACGCCGACCCGGGGGACCTCATCCAGCTCGCCATCGCGGATGCACCCGTCGGTGCGCCACCCCTCAGCACCGACGACGTGCTGGACATGCACCGGCTCCTCGAACGGTTCGAGGGTGGCACCGTGGCGCTCCTGGCCCACCTCGAGGGCGGGTCACCGGAGTGACCGCCGTGGCCGTCGAGGCGCCCGCGCCGGATCAGCCGAGCAGCGGTCGCGCCCTTCGACGCGCCGTTCCCGTGGAAGGCGCAAGGTTCGCGCATGCCCGCGAGGCGGAGCTCGCGCGCATCCTCGACTTCTACATGGTCCGCTGGCAATACGAGCCATGGACGTTCCCCATCCTGTGGAACCTCGATGGCCAGGTCGTCGAGAGCTTCTCGCCCGACTTCTACCTCCCTGACCTCGACCTGTGGCTGGAGCTGACCACGCTCCGCCAGAGCCTGGTCCGACGCAAGAACCGCAAGCTGCGCCGGATGCGGGAGCTGTATCCGATGATCCGCATCAAGCTGCTGTACGCGCGGGACTTCCGGGCGCTGATGCTGAAGTACGGACGGCTCGATGTCGCCGCGTCGCTCATCGGCGCCGATGGGCAGGTGGTGCCAGGCCCGCCGCTCGCCGGGTCGGACGCATCGCCCGCGGACGTGGCACGATCGGGCGACGCGGTCGATCCCGCGGACGCCATCCCCGTCGCCTGAGCGGAGCGACCCGACGCACATGCGAACCCCCGACCTCGAGGCGGACGTCGCCGAGATCCTGATCACCGAGGAGCAGATCCGGGCCAAGGTCCAGGAGCTGGGTGTCCAGCTGTCCCGGGACTACGAGGGCCGGTCGCTGACGCTGGTCTCGGTGCTCAAGGGCTCGCTGCCGTTCATGGCGGACCTGATGCGGGCCATCACGATCCCGGTGACCATCGACCTGATGGAGGTGTCGTCGTACGGCGGCGCCGCGACCGAGACCTCGGGGCTCGTGCGCATCCTCAAGGACCTGTCCGCGTCCATCGAGGGTCGTGACGTGCTCATCGTCGAGGACATCATCGACACGGGCCTGACCCTCAACTACCTGCTGCGGTACCTGCGGGGCAAGAATCCGCGCAGCCTGCGCATCTGCGCGCTCCTCGACAAGCCCGCCCGACGCCTCGTGGAGATCGAGATCGACTACCGGGGCTTCACCATCCCCGACAGCTTCGTCATCGGCTACGGGCTGGACTACGGCGAGATCTACCGCAACCTCCCATTCATCGGCGTGCTCCGGCCGGAGGTCTACACGGAATCATGAGGCGCGGCGTGGGTGCGGGCCGGGCCATCGTGGGCATCGGCGCGCTGCTGGTCATCATCGCGGCGTTCCTCCCCTGGAGCTATGCCGGAGGAGGGGACACGGAGCTGCCCCGCGTGACCAGCGACGGCTTCCAGGGGCCCGGGATCGCATCCTTCCTGGCCTCGATCGGGCTCCTGGCGCTGCTCATCCTGCCCTACGCCACGTCGAGCGGACGCTCCATCCTCGACCGCTGGCTGAGCTACGTCATCCTGGGCGGGATCGTCGTGGTGGGAACGGTGCTCCACGTGCTCCAACTGGTGCCGGGCGGAGCGCTGCGGCTGACGCCCCCGCTGGACGTGCTGGGCCTGTACCTCGGTGTGCTCGGGACGCTGCTCGTGGTGTGGGGCGTCGCCGAGATCGTCAACGAGGAGGCCCGGGCACGGGCTGCCGCGGGACCGCGCCACATGACCAGCTTCCGACCCCCTCGCCGCCGGTGACCGCGACCCTGCGATTCCTGGGTGCGGCGGGCACCGTCACCGGGAGCAAGCACCTCCTCGACAGTGGCGGCGGCAAGCTGATGGTGGACTGCGGGCTGTTCCAGGGACCGCGCGATCTGCGGGACCGCAACTGGCAGCGGCTGCCCATCGAGGTGCCCAGCGTCTCGTCGGTCGTGCTGACCCACGCCCATATCGACCACTGCGGGTATCTGCCACGGCTGCATGCCGACGGGTTCACGGGTCGCATCCACGCCACGCCCGCGACCAACGAGCTGGTGCGCATCGTGCTGCCGGACTCCGCCCACCTCCAGGAGGAGGAGGCCAAGGATGCGAACGAGGGCGGCTACAGCAAGCACACCCCGGCGCTGCCGCTGTACGACACGGAGGACGTGGCGCGGACGCTCCCACTGCTCACGGACCTGTCGCACGGGGAGCGACGCGACGTGGCACCGGGCATCGCGGTGACCCTGGGTCGTGCGGGCCACATCCTCGGCTCGTCCATCGTGCGTGCCCAGCTGGATGGCACCCGGATCGTGTTCAGTGGCGACCTGGGTCGCCCCGCGCATCCGCTCTTGCTGCCACCTGAGCCCATCGGCGAAGCGGAGTGGATCGTGGTCGAGAGCACCTACGGCGACCGCCAGCACGACGAGCTGGAGAGCATCCTGGGGCTCGAGGAGGTCATCACCCGGACCGTCGCGCGTGGCGGCACGGTGGTGATCCCCGCGTTCGCGGTGGACCGGACGGAGATCATCCTCCACCACCTCGACCGGATGTCCGCTGAGGGCCGGCTGCCGGACGTGCCCATCCACGTGGACAGCCCCATGGCACTCGCCGCACTCCGGGTGTATCGGGAGGCGGCGCGCTCGGCATCGCCGGAGCTGCGCGAGGGCGTCCCGCTCGACCCCACGCCGTTCCTGTCCGACCGGTTGCACGAGGTCCAGGACGTCCAGGCGTCGAAGCGCCTCAGCGCCTCACGCGAGCCCAAGGTCATCATCGCCGCGAGCGGCATGGGCACGGGTGGGCGCGTCGTCCACCATCTGGCCGCGTTCCTTCCGGATGAGCGCAGCAGCGTCGTGTTGGTGGGCTACCAGGCCCCGGGCACGCGCGGGCAGCTGCTCCTCGCGGGCGCCCGCGAGCTCAAGATGCACGGTCGCTACGTGCGGGTCCGGGCACAGATCGTGAACCTGCCGGCATTCAGCGTGCACGCCGACGCGGACGAGATCATCGGCTGGCTGCGGACGGCGATCGGCACGCCGCGAGGCGTGTTCCTGGTGCATGGCGAGCCCTCGGCCGCGCAACGGCTCGCCGATCGCATCGACGGCGAGCTGGGCTGGATGGCGGTGGTGCCGCACATCGACGAGCTGGTCACGCTCTAGCCCTCTCGGCGGTCAGCCGCGTCCGCCGAGCGCCTCCCGGACCAGCGACTGGAAGTGGAGCCGCCTCCGAGGTTGCCTCGCGAGGCGTGGCATGGTAGAACGCACCATGCGCCGTCCCGTTCTTGGGAGGGTCGGACGTGCGCGCCGAAATGCATCATCAGGAGGAGACGATGATCCTGCGGAGCCGCGCTGTGCTCCTGACCACGTTGCTGCTCGCCGTCGCCCTCGTGATCGGCGCGTGTGCCTCGAGGCCCGCCGCTACACCAACCGCCGCGCCACCCACCGAGGCCCCATCGGTCGCGGCCAGCGTCGAGCCGACAGCCGAGGTCACCGAGGAGCCGTCAGCAGCGGCCACCGAGGAGCCGACCGCCGAGGCGACCGAGGAGCCGACCGTGGTGGCGAGCCAGCCGGTCATCGCGAGCCCCTCCGCGGCCGCGAGCGTGGCCCCGTCGGTCGCGCCCAGCGTGGCTCCGTCGGTCGCACCGAGCGTCGCGCCGTCGGTCGCACCGAGCGTCGCGCCGTCGGTCGCGCCCAGCGTGGCCCCGAGCGTCGCGCCCAGCGTGG